>JBMFPL010000077.1:0-11711 GCA_049969115.1 Bryobacteraceae bacterium
CGGATCAGCGAGGCCAGCTTGTCGAGCAGCTCGGCCAGGTTGCCCCCGGTGCGCCTTTGAAGCAGCACGGCGGAGACGAAAAAGCGGACATCCATCAGCGGGACGCGCTCGGCGAGCTTCTGGAAAGCCACCTCCAGGGGCAGGCCCAGGTTCTGCTCGTCGAATACCCGGCGGAACTCGGTGGCCAGCGGATCCTTGAACTCGCTGTGAATCATTTCGAGCGAGACCGTGAAGGCGTGGCCGGCGCGCATCGAGCGGGCCAGGAACTCCAAGCCTTCGGGAAACATTTCCTCGAATTTGCGCAGCCGGTCGCGGCGCACGCGCAGGATGTAAATGATAGGCATCAGCCCGCAGGCCAGCCCGAACGGCATCGCCATGCTGCGGAAGGCGGGCGCCAGGTACCATACGAAAGCAAACCCCGCCAGAAAAAGCGCCAGGCAGCCATGCAGGGTGCGCGCCACGTCCCACTTGAGCCCGGCCTGTTCGATGAGCAGCCGCAGCCGTTCGATCAACCTCAGCCGGGCGGCCAACTGCATCACCGGCCTGCCGCGATCGCCCTGCTCGGCCTGGATCAGCGCCGGTGCCTTGCGAGCGCCCCGCTCGGCCGAAGCGCCCGCCCCGCTGAGCCGGCGCGTGACCCGCTCGATGCGCGCACTGTGCTGCGCCTTCCACAGCAGCCAGACCAGGCCCATCGAGGCCACCCACGCCAGCAGGAAGATGATCGCCGCCAGCAGCATGGTTCGCGCCTACAACTCCACGACTTCGTCGAACAGATCGGGGCGCAACTGGATGCCGGCCGCCAGGAGCCGTTCGTAGAACTTGGGGCGAATGCCAGTGGCTACGAAGCGGCCCAGGACCTTGCCGTCAGGTCCCACGCCCCGCTTTTCCAGCACGAAGATGTCCTGCAGGGTGACCACTTCGCCTTCCATGCCCGTGACTTCGGTAATCGAGGTCACGCGGCGCGACCCGTCGGCCAGCCTCGCCGCCTGCACGATGACGTGCACGGCGCTGGCGATCTGCTGGCGAATGGAAACCAGGGGCATGTTGGCCGCCGCCCAGGTCACCATGACTTCCAGCCGGCTGATGGCGTCGCGCGGGGAGTTGGCGTGAATGGTCGTGAGCGAGCCATCGTGGCCGGTGTTCATGGCCTGGAGCATGTCCAGCGCCTCCTCGCCGCGCACCTCGCCCACGATGATCCGGTCCGGGCGCATGCGCAGGCTGTTGATGAGCAGCTCGCGCTGGCGGACCGCGCCCTGGCCTTCCAGGTTGGGCGGCCGCGTCTCGAGGCGCGCCACATGGGGCTGTTTGAGCTGGAGCTCGGCCGCGTCCTCGATGGTCACGATGCGTTCCTTGGGCGAGATGAAAGCCGAAAGCGCGTTGAGTAGCGTGGTCTTGCCCGCGCCCGTCCCGCCCGAGATGATCATGTTGAGCCGCGCCTTGACGCACGCTTCGAGCAGCTCCATCATGCCCCGGGTGAGGGCCTTGCGCTCCACCAGGTCGGCGGGCATGAGCCGGTCGCGGCTGAAGCGGCGGATGGAAAGCAGCGGGCCGTCCACCGCCAGGGGCGGGATGATGGCGTTGACGCGCGAGCCGTCGGCCAGGCGCGCGTCCACCATCGGGTTGGCCTCGTCAATGCGCCGGCCGACTTGGGAAACGATCTTGTCAATGATGCGCATCAGGTGCTGGTCGTCGCGGAAGGTGACATTGGTCAGCTCCAGCACCCCGCCGCGCTCGACATAGACCTGCTTGTGCGTGTTGACCAGGATGTCCGAGATGGTCGGGTCCTCCAGCAGCGGCTCGAGCGGTCCCAGGCCGAAGACCTCGTCCAGCACCTCGTCGCAAATCTGTTGCTTTTCCAGCGCGCTGAGCAGCGTGGACTCGCTTTCGATCAGGCTCATCAGTGCCTGGCGCACCTCGGCGCGCATGCGCTGATTGTCGATTGAGGCCAGGGCCTCCATGTTGATCCGGTCCACCAGCTTGCGGTGCAGCGTGAATTTCAGCTCCTGGTATTCCGGACGCAGCGAACCGCGCGGCCGGGCCGCGTTCTGCAACAGCCTCTGGTCCCAGCTCAACGGGCGCCGCGCATCAGAATCCGTGACCGGAAGCATCGGCTAGTCTCCTCTTTCAGAACCTCCCTGGGCGTTCACGAACTCTCCGAGAAAACGGGAAGGGCGTGCAGGACCAGACCAGTGCGTTTCTTGTCGGCCTGCGCCACCCCCGCCAGTTTCCCGGCGAATTCTTCGACCGAGCTGCCCAGCTCCGAGCCGGCATCCAGCGGTTCACCGAGCGTCAGCATGCGCTGGAGGGCAAATTCATCGCTGGGGAAGCGGGCGTGAGCCGGGCACTCGATCACTTTTTGCATATCGGACAAACGCAGCCCGTCTCCTTTGCCCACCCGGTTGACCAGGACCCGGAACCGGTCCTGGGTCAGACCGAGATGGCCCAGCATGCGCACTGCCTTGCGCGCCAGATGGAGGCTGGCCAGGTCCATGGTGGTGACCAGGAATCCGGTGTCGCACTCGGCCAACGCCAGCAGGCTGAGGCGGTGAAAGATGGCAGGCAGGTCCAGCAGGACCCAGTCGTAGTTGCGCCGGGCGTACTCGGCCAGTTCGTGCAGCCGGGCCGGATCCGCCGCCTCCAAGCCCGGCGCCGGAGGGGCGGGCAGCACGTCCACGCCGTGGATGCGCTCGATGAGCGAAGTCCAGCGGCTGGCCGGCAGTTGGTTTCCGGCGATCAGCAGCTGCTCGAGCGCGCGGCTGGCCGGCGCCCTGAGATAGAAGCTGGTCGTGCCGCTCATGAAATCCATGTCCACCATGAGCACCCGCTGCGCGGTGAGCCGGTGCAGGGCGAAAGCAGTCTGGCTGGCCAGCGTGGAAGCGCCCGCGCCGGGCTTGACGCTGGAAAACATAAGCAGCTTGCCGGGCTGGCGGGGCGAGGAGGACTCGGGCTGGCGGAGCCGCCGGATCCGGGCCGCTGCCTCCTGCTGAGCCGCGGCTTCGAAGGGGGCGTAGAGAAATTCGCTGGCGCCCGCCCGCAGCGCGCCCACAAGGGCTTCGGGTTCGTTGCTCCGGTGTACGCCGATCACGTGGACAGGCGGGTTGACCCGGGCCAGGCTGCGAATCAGCTCGGCCGCGGTGGCAAAATCGCTCGCCACGTCGAGCATGACCACCTCCGGCGCGAACTGGCGGACCCGGATCTGCAACGTCTGGGGCGGGGGATAGCTGTGCAGCTCGGCAATGACCTGGAACGCGCGCGCCTGCTTGAGGGCAGCAACCAGCGTCTGCGCCATTTGCTGGTCAGGCACCACCAGCAGAGCGGTCAATTGGGCGTGTTCGCCTGTTGCCGTCACCGGCTTCCTTTCCTGTGCGCCGTGCCGGCCGGTTTGCCTGGCGCTGCCTTGGGTGCGCCCGCCGGCGGCAGGAACTCACGCGGCATGGGCGGCCCGGGCAGCGGCTGACCGGCTTCGAGCGGCTGTGTGATTTCCGGACTCACGATGACCAGCAGCTCGGTCTTGGTGCGGTTGCGTTGCCGGCTCTTGAACAGCGCGCCCAGCAGGGGAATATCAGCGAGTCCCGGCACTTTGGCCAGTGTCTCGGTGACGCGGTCGTCAATGAGACCTGCGATCACGAAGCTCTGGCCCGGCGCCAGCTCCACGTGGGTCTCCATCCGGCGCGTAGCAAGAGCCGGGATGGTGAACCCGGAGAACACCAAGGCATTGGCCATGTCTATGGTGGAGACCTCGGGGCGCACCATCATCTTGATGGTCTTGAGCGGCGTGATCTGGGGCTGGAACGTGAGTCGGATGCCGAACTCACGGAACTGAATGGTGACGGCACCCACGTTGGCCCCGCCCTGAACCACCGGGATCGGGAACTCGCCGCCGACCAGGAAGCTGGCCTCCTTGCCATTGGCCGCCACCAGATTGGGTTCGGCCAGGATCTGCAGAAGCCCCTGGCTTTCCAGGGCGCGCAGGAAAACGGCCAGGTTCAGATCAGGCCGGAACGCGAACACGTTGAGCGTGTCCGAGAGGCTGAAACGGGTCTGGGTGCCCTCCAGTCGCCCCGGTATGCCGCCTTCCAGTTGCGAGGCGCGCGGGGCCGGGAACTGGCCCGTGGTCACCGAGCCCGGCGTGTTGAGCGCACCGGTCGAAACCAGATTGACCCCGAGCGCGTCCAGTGCGCTGCGGTTCAGTTCGGCGAAGCGCACGCGAAGCAGCACCTGAGGATCCGGCTTCGCGGGTGCTACGACCAGGTTGTTCACCACGGCCTTGCTCACCGGCGCCACCAAGACGGCCGCGCGGTCGGCCACAGCCTGACTGGAAACCGTTCCGGTCAGCGCCAGCGAGTCCCGTGTGGCTTCCACCTGGATGTTCTCGCCGGGGAAGGTCTTTTTCAGCAACTCGCGTAGGGGCTCCAGATTGGGCTCCACCCAGACTTGGTAAAAGGCACGCTGGCCGTTTTTTGACCACACAACCACGGTGGCGGTTCCCATGCTTTTGGCGTGCAGCAGCACCTCGCGCATCGAGACCGCCACGGCGTCCACGACCTCGGGACTGCTGGTGGAAATGCGTGCGATGTCAGCCGGGAAATCAATCACCGCGCTCCGCCCTGCTGCGATGCGGAGCTCGCGGGCAGCCAGGCCGGCTTGGTCGCTGGCCGGAACAAGCGCAGCCGCTGCGCCGAGGACAAGGGCGATGGAGGCTATGTGGCGTTTCATGGCTGGCTCCCGCTGGCGGGCTGGCGGCCCGTTCCCACCACCTCGACGCTGCGCTGCGAGCCGCGGAACACGACGATTTCTTCAGGCGGTGGTGGCGGAGGCGCGGGCGGCGCTTCCGGCCTGCTTTCGACCCTGGCAGGCCTTGAGTGCACGACCGCCGGGGCTTCCGCGGGGCTCTTGCGCACCGGGTAGAGTTCGGTCAACAGCCGCCCGGGCGTCTTCTGGATGGACTGATCGCTGGCGTTGCGCAGCACGAGCTGGATCTTGCCCTCGTTGCCGGCGAGAGTGAGGATCTCGGCCTGTTCGGGTGTCACCAGCAGGGTGACCACCGGGGAGTTGATCGCCTGGCCGCGCGCGTCCGGTTCGATCTTCTGGCCCGCCGAGAGCACGAGGATGTTCTGCAAGACCGTGGTGGTCATGGTGTCGGGGTGATTGGGCGGCCTGCCTGTGACCAGCACGTCCACCCGCATGCCTGGCAGCACGAAGCCCGCTACCCCGACCACGTCGTTGACCCGCACCGCGACCGCCCTCATGCCCGGCGGGATGACAGGCGCCAGCCCCAGGCCGCTGCCCCGCGCTCCGATCCGGCCCTCGCGGATCGGCTCGTCGGGCAGGATCGAGCTGATCACGGGGCGCTCGTAGACTTCTTCGGGCCGGCTGAAAGTCCCCGGCGGGATCTGGGCCGCGGGCAGCTTCGCCAGCTTGACGTCTTCGGGTTTGATGTTGACGCCCACGGGCAGCGCCCGGACCGCGACCACCACTTCCTTGGTTTCGATCTTTTGGGGCTTGGGGGCGCGGCTGGCGCCGGCCACGGTCTGGTAAAAGACCCCGGCAACGACCAGGGCAAATAGCAGGCTGAGGCCCGCCACGGTGAGGAATCTACGATCCATCGCCTTACCTCACGGAGCCTTGCGGCGCTCGCCGGCTCGCGTTCTGCGCGCCCGGTGGGTCGCCGGAAAAGGCGGGGTGGTCCCGCGAATCGGGTCTGGCCGGCATCCCAACTACAGTTCGGCTGAACCGGGGGATTTCTTTAGTTGCAGCCGGCGGTCTGGCATCCGGCGGAAGAGCAGCGCGTGCCGGGACTTCTCCACGAGCTCCCAGTCGGTGGAGCTCTCCAGCAGCGCCGCCAAGGGCCAGTCGGTCGGCACCAATGCAAACCGGAAATCCCAGCGGGCCAGCCGCTCGCGCCAGTCGCCTTTGCCCTGCACGATCTTCAGGTACTCGTTGCCCAGGTCCGGGCCGTAGAAATCGCTGCGCCCGTCGAAGTAGACCCGCTGCGTGGGATAGAAGCGATAGATGAGGTAGTCGGCCCACTGGTCCGAGGTGAACACGCGCGAGCCGGCGAGCCGGTCCTTGTGGCGCTCAACGATGGCGACCGGGAACTTCGCAGCGGGGAAGTCGCGTGGCCAGTGGGCCTCGGGCGTGGCAGCCACGACCAAAGCAGGGCCGAGCACGGCCCAAGCGCTCAGCCGCGCGAACCCCGGTCCCAAGTCTGCGGAGACCTGTCCGAGAATGGCCGGGACCGAGCGCGCGCCTAGCGCAGTGGATGCTCGCTCCCACAGGGCGGACAGCCAGCTCGCTGCCTGCGGCGCGACGAGGAACACGAACAGCGGGACATGCCGGGCCGAGACCAGCGCGGCGTGGGCCCAGAATACGCCCAGCAGGGCTTCGGCCACGCGCTGGCGCGCCAGCAGCGAGGGTACCGCCATCAGGGCCACGAAAAGGATCAGTTCGAAGTACAGACTGTATTCGGAGCGGAACTTCGGCGACTGGAACTCGTCCACCACGTTGCGGATCCAGTCCGAGCGCAGGTAGCTGGCGATGTGGGCGTGCAGCCGCCAGCCGTATGGATTGATCAGGGAAGCGGCCGTGCAAGCGCCGAGCAGCACGCCGTAGCGCAGCGCAGGGCGGAAGTCTTCCGGCCAGCGCCCGCCTGCCAGCCATGCCTCCAAGGCCACGCCCGCCGCCAGCAGGGCCAGCGAAGCCAGCAGGGCCACGAAGCCGCCATGGGCGTTGACCCAGATCACGGTGAGCGGGACCAGCCACCAGATCCCGGCGCCGCGCCGCTCGCGATCGCGCTCGATCATGGCCCAGGCCAGGCTCCACAGCAGCAGGGTGAACACGTGCGGTCGCGCCAGGAAATGGATGGAGGCGGCACCCAGCGCCAGCATGAGCACGATCATGGCGACGAAAGCGTTGGCGCCTTGGTTGATCATGCGGCGCACGAGCACGAGGGCCGCCAGGACGATGGCGCAGGCCGCGGCCACAACGACCCCGCCCAAACCCGCGGCGCGGTGAGCCAGGGCGAGGATCACGTCGGAAAGCCACTCCCAGGCGAACCACGGCTGGCCTGGCTTGCTGAAGGAAAACAGGTCGTGGCGCGGCCAGCTCCCGGTGGCCAAAACATATTCGCCCGTGCGAATGTGCCAGCCGGTGTCCCCATCGGCGAGAAGGGCCAGCCAGCGGCCGCCTGCGGCGAACTGCCAGACCAAAAGCGAGACCGGCAAGCAGTCGAGCAGGGAGGGGGTCAGCCAGCGGCGCAGGATGCCTTCGGGGCGCATGGCCCATCACTCCGCCCGGCTTTCCTGGGACTGGTCCAGTCCCAGGCGCCAGGCGCCTACGGCCAGTTCGTAGCGGTTGCGCGCGCCGGTTTTCTCGAAGATGCGCATGAGGTGGACCTTGACCGTACCCGGCGCGATGGCCAGTTCCCGCGCGATCTGCTTGTTCCTCATGCCGCGACAGAGCAGGCTGAGGATCTGGCGCTCGCGGGGAGTCAGGCGCGCGATCAGTCTGGATGCAGGCTGGCGTGCGGGCGCGGGCTCCCTCCAGCGTCCTCCCTGGCCGACCGTCACCAGGCAATCCAGGAGCATTCCCGCTGGCGCGGTGCGGCGCAGGATAGCACGCACGCCCAGGGACGGGAGGCTGTCTTGCGGGACCGTCCGGGGATCGCGCAGCCACAGCACCAGCGAGCTTGATGGGGAAGCGCGGTGCAGTGACTCGATCAGCGGCAGGGCCGAAGGCGATTCCTCGGGCGGGCTGACCAGCACGACCGCCGGGTGCAACTCGGCGATCTGGGATGCCGCCTGTTGAGGGGGCGCCGCGCCTACCAGCATGAGCTCGCGGCAGGCTTCCAGGGCCACACGCAGGCCCTCGATGACGATGGGCTGCGACTCGCAGGCGAAGACGGTAATCAGCCGCACGGCTACCCTGCTTATCGGCGGGCAGGGTGGTGCGGTTTAGCCGGGAGAAGCATCAGGCCTTGATGTCGTCGCGGGCGAAATTCCACTCTACCACGCGCAACTGTTTGGCCGAAAGATTGATCATGTGCGCGCAGGCGGCGGCGTGGTGCCCTTGCACGGCGTCTTCCCAATACGGTTTGCGCGTGCGGATGGACTCCAGCCAATGCCCCAAGTGCACGATGGTGGGATCGAGGCCTTCCTGGTAGAACTCCTGGGGCCCCTCGACCACCCTGGGCTTGCGGGTGGCGGGCAGCTCGGTTTCGCGCACCTTGGGGTCACGATAGTATGCTTCCTCGAGCTGTCGCGGCCAGCTCTCCACGATCCAGCGGTTGTCTTCGATGGCCCGCTCGGGATAGAAACTCATGCTGCCGGCGCCCAGCGAGATGGTCCCTTCGGTGCCCAGGAACTGGAAGCTCTCCTCGGCCGCTGTCTGGTTGTTGAACGTGGAGCTCAAATTGACCACAAAACCTTCGGGGTATTCGAGGATGGCGTTGAGCGTATCAGGGACCTCGCGGCTTTCCTTCCAGCGATAGAGCTGTCCCATGGCGACCACGCGCGAGGGCATCGAAGCGTTCATGACGAAGTGGATGGTGGTGCACAGGTGCACGAACAGGTCGGTAGCGATGCCGCCCGAGTAATCCTCGTAGCAGCGCCAGCGGAAGAAGCGTTCGAGCGAGAACGGGCGCTTGGGAGCAGGGCCCAGGAACATCTCCCAGTTCACGGTCTGCGGCGAGGCGTCGGGCGGAATGGGATAGATCCAGGCGCCGGAGGCCGTATTGCGGTTATAAGCGGCCCGGATGATGGTGACCTTGCCCAGCTTGCCGCTCTGGATCATTTCTTTGGCGCGGCGTTGCAAAGCCGAGCTCATCCCCTGGCTGCCTACCTGGACGATGCGCCCGGTGGCGCGCGCGGCCTGGACGATCTCGACCCCTTCCGCGCTGCGGTAAGTGAGCGGCTTTTCGCAGTAAACGTCCTTGCCCGCCTTGATGGCGTCGAGCACCATCTGGCGGTGCCAGTGGTCCGGGGTGACGATCATCACCGCGTCTATGGACTTGTCGTCGAGGATTTCGCGATAATGCTTCGCGGCGCGGGCACGCCCTCCGGTTCTTTCGATGGCGCGCTCGACGCGCCCCTTGTAAGCGTCCACTACGGCCGTAATCTCGACTCCGGGATGGGTGAGCAGGGCCGGAATGAGTTCGTGCGCGCGCGCTCCCGTGCCGATGACGCCGACTTGGATGCGATCGTTGGCGGCATAGGAACGCGCGGGCGAGGCGGCCCCGAGGGCGAGAGCGCCCCGCAAGATGCTCCGGCGCGTAATCTGCATGGTTGCGAACCTCCGTTTCCGGCTAGATTATAGTCCCGGCAGGGACAGGCGCGGCAGGTACGCCTCCAGGGCAGCCGCCACGCGCAGAATGCGGGCTTCCTGAAACGGCGGCCCGATGATCTGCACCCCCACGGGCAATCCCCGCGCGTCCAAACCACAGGGTAGCGACAGGGCAGGCCAGCCGAACATGTTGATGGCGCGCACGAAACGAGTGGCCGCCAGGCGCACGTCTTCGGGACCGTCCGGCCAGGCGATTTCCCCCTGCCCGATGAGCGGCGCGGTCATGGGGGTAGTGGGCGTCAGAAGGCATTCGGCCTGCCGCCAGATCCTGCCGAACTCGTCGCGCATGAGGCGCCGCAGCCGCTGGGCTTGCAGGTAATCGGCGGCCGACAGCAGCAGGCCCTGATGCAGCAGCAGCCATACGTCCTCGCCGAAATCCTCGCGCCGGGCGAGGTAAGGCTGCATGACGGCCGCCGCTTCAGCCAGCAGGATGACGCGGCTGACCTGGTTCATCGCGGCCACGTCCGGCACGCGCACCGGCACGAGACCCGCGCCGGCTTGTTCGGCCAGATGCGCCACCTGCCTGACCGTTTCCGCGACGCCCGGCTCGACGCGCTCGAAGTAGAAGTTCTCGGGCAGGCCGATGCGGACGCCTTGGAGCCACGGGTCGTCGGGGGGCACGTAGCCGCCCACGGGATGCCCGCTCGAGGTATCGTCGCGCGGGTCGAAGCCGGCGATCGCTTCGAGCACGAGCGCGGCGTCGTGGACCGAGCGCGCCAGCGGTCCCATATGGTCGAGGCTGAAGTCGAGCGGCAGCACCCCGTAGCGACTCACGCGGCCGAAAGTGGGTTTCAGCCCGACCACGCCGCACCAGGCGGCAGGGATGCGGATGGAGCCGCCAGTGTCGCTGCCCATGGCCATGAAAGCCATCTCCGCCGCCACCGCTGCCGCCGAACCGCCGCTCGATCCGCCGGGCACGTGCTCGAGATCCCACGGGTTGCGCACTGCGCCGAAGTGCGGGTTGGACGAGGTGATGCCGTAGGCGAGCTCGTGCATGTTCGTCTTGCCCAGGAGCACGGCGCCGGCAGCGCGGAGCCGCTCGACGACCGCGGCGTCGAAGTCGGGGACCAAGTCAGCGAAAACCCGCGAGCCGCAAGTGGTGCGGATGCCGCGGGTGGCGAAGACGTCCTTGACGGCTACCGGGATGCCGTGCAATGGACCCCGATCCACGCCCTGGGCCAGCTCCTGATCAGCTTGGCGCGCCGCCTCCAGGGCTTGGTCGGCGAGCACGGTGATGAACGCGCGCAGGCGGCCATCCAGGCGGCCGATGCGGTCCAGCGCCTGGCGGGTCAGCTCCTCGGAGGAAACGGAACGGGAGCGGAGAGCGCGGGCGGCTTCACGGATGGTCATGACGCCTCCTCGCCGTCTTCGCAGCGGAAGGTGACCAGCGGCTCCAGCGTGAGCGGGATCGAAGCGAGCAGCTCCCGGAGCCTCACATGCAAGGGATCGAGCGCTGCGCCGATCCGTTCCAGTTCGCGCTCGGAGAGGGCGAGGCCGCGCGCGGCAGCGATCGCTTTCCAGTCAGGCATGCTGCCAGTGTAGCGCCGCGCCAGGCGGGGGTTGAAACCGACGGCGGGCGCGATCCATCCTGTAAGCAGAGGAGGCGGCATGGGTGTGGCCTTATCCGTCACGCTGGCCTTCTGGCTGTTGCATGCCGGCGACCAGCAGGACCTTTCGGAGGCCGAAATCCAGGCCATCATCGAGAAATTCGCGGCCAAAGAGAGCGAGTTCGCGCGCGCGCGCGAAAATTACACTTACCGGCAAACCGTGCGCATCGAAGAGCTGGATGAGGGCGGCACGGTTCGCGGGCGCTACGAGATTGTCACCGACGTGATCTTTTCGCCCGAAGGCAAGCGTACCGAGCGCGTGGTGCGCGCGCCGGTTTCCACGCTCAAGCGGATCCAGTTAACGCCCGAGGACGAGCAGGATGTGCGCAACGTGCAGCCCTTCGTGCTCACCAGGGACGACATCGGCAAGTACTACGTGCGCTATTTGGGTCGGCAGAAGGCCGACGAAATTCCCTGTTACGTGTTCGCCGTGAAGCCCAAGAAAATGGAGCCCGGCCAGCGTTACTTCCAGGGTCTCATCTGGGTGGACGACCGCGACTTGCAGATCGTCAAGACCTACGGCCGCGGCGTGGGGTTGCTCAAGAAGGGCTCCGACAACCAGTTCCCCAAGTTCGAGACTTACCGCGAGCAGATTGACGGCAAATATTGGTTCCCCACCTGGACGGGCGCTGACGACACGCTATACTTCGAGACCGGCCCGCAGCGCATCCGGATGCGCATCCGCTACGAGAATTACAAGCAGTTCAGGGCTGACGTACAGATTCGCTACGGCGAGCCGGTGGAGACGCCGAAGCCGCAGCCGCC
>JBMFPL010000078.1:0-4237 GCA_049969115.1 Bryobacteraceae bacterium
CAGGCGCCACCTTCCAGGGGCCCGACGGTATCGTCCAGATTGACCGCAACCTCTGCATCGGCTGCGGCTTCTGCGTCGAAGCGTGCCCGTACGACGCGCGGTACCTGAACCCGGTCACCCAAAAAGTGGACAAGTGCGACTTCTGCGCGGCGCGGCTGGAACGCGGCCAGTTGCCCGCCTGCGTCACCACCTGCCCGGCGCACGCCAAATACTTCGGCGACCTGGAGGACCCCAGGAGCGAGGTCTACCGTCTGGTCTACGACCGCGGCGCCAGGAGGACCGAAAGCGAACAGGTACGCATCGGCCCCAACGTTTACTACCTGGGCTCACGGGGCGAACCAGAACTGGTGCAGGAAGCATTCCCGCCCAGGCCGCCTCGCATGCCCGAAGCGGGACGGTGGTGGGAAAGAGTTCTCAAGCCGCTGGCCTTCGCCATGGTCGGCGCCACTTTCCTTGGCCAGGCCATTGCCTTCTTTACGCAACTGCGAAAAGGGGAGGGACAGTTCGATGAGTGACGCCGTGGCGCCCGCGCCGGCTGATGCCCTGCTGCCCGCGCCCGGACCGGGGCAGCGCATGATCAAGAAACATCACGTGGCCATCATGTTGCTGCACTGGTTCAATGCCTTCGTGTGGCTGGCGGAGCTGGTCACTGGCGCGGCGTTGATCGATAACAACCGCTTTGGCTTCGCCCCGCGTTGGTACATCGAGTTGCTCACCGGCGTGTTCGGGGCGCGCGCCAACATCCTGCGCTTCCACATCGCGGTGGGCGTCGCCTGGATCACCGTATTGCTGGTTTACGCGATTTTTGGCTGGCGCACGTACCTCCGCCGCGAAGTGCTCGAGCGCGAGATTGCGCTCGATCGCGACGACTGGCAGTGGCTGCGCATCCGGATCCTCAGAATGCTGGACCGCACGCACGAGCCATTGCCGCCCCAGGGGATTTACAACGCGGGGCAGAAGTTGTTCGCGTTGAGCGTGTACACCATGGTCCCGTTCATCGCCATCTCGGGATTGATCATGGCCCTCCACTGGGGCCCGGGCGCGCTGGTGGGCTGGGCGGCCGCGGTTCACTTCAGCGCCGTAGCTGTGGTGGTGAGCGGGCTGATGATCCATGTCTATATGGGCGCCGTTTTCCCCGAAGAAAAGCCGGCTTTCTTTTCCATGATCACCGGCCTGGTGCCCGAGGAATACGCCTACAAGCATCACCGGAAATGGTGGGAGGAGGTCAGGATGCTGGAAGAAAAGCGCGCAGCAGGTCTGCTCGATGATGCCCAGCAAGGCTCGCCTTCCCGGTTTTGGAAGGCGTTGCGCCAGCGAGAATACTGGCCGGGATACTGGGCCGCCCTCGGCCTCGGCTTGACCTTGCTGGCGGCCTTCCTGCTGGTGGGTCAGGGCCTCGGCGCTTCGGGCGGTTTCACGCGTTACCTGGCGTTTCTCATTCACCTGGTTGCTCCTGGCTACGCGGCCTCGCATCCTTACTGGAGTAACTACGTGCAGCCCGGTGCGCCCGTACTCATGGATTTCCTGGTCTTCGAGTTGATCGGAGTAGCGCTGGGCGGGCTGGTGTCAGGCTGGCTGGCCGGCCGGTTGCGCTGGTCCACGGAACGCGGCAGTGGGATCTCGGTGCGCGCGCGCTGGGCGCTCGCCTTCACGGGCGGGCTGCTTTCAGGCTTCGGGGCGCGTATGGCCCGCGGATGCACTTCGGGGCTGGCGTTGAGCGGCGGCGCGACGCTCTCCGCCGGCGCCTTCCTTTTCATGCTCAGCGTGTTCGCTGCCGGGTTCCTGGGCGCATACCTGCTGAGGAGGATCTGGTTATGAAGGCTATCTTTCCGCTGGAGCTTCCCACTCCCGCCTTTGTCGCGGTCTCGCTGGGGCTGGGATTCCTGTTCGGTTTCTTCCTGGAAAGGGCGGGCTTCTCCAGCGCAACCAGGCTGACGGGCCAGTTCTACTTCCGCGACTGGAGCGTTCTGAGGGTGATGTTCGGCGCCATTGTGGTCGCCATGCTGGGTCTGGGCTGGCTCGCGCTGGCTGGGGTGCTGGACATGAGCGCCGTCTACGTCCCGGAGACCTACCTGTGGCCCCAGTTGGTCGGCGGGCTCGTGCTGGGCGTGGGCTTCATTCTGGGCGGGTACTGCCCGGGCACCAGCGTGGTGGCGGCAGCCACGGGCAAGCTCGACGCGCTGTTCTTCATGACTGGTATCTTCGCCGGCATTTGGTTGTTCGGCGCCGCCGAACCCTTCCTGCACGATTTCCATACCAGCGGCGCGCGCGGTCCCCTCACACTGCCCCAAGTCCTCAACATGACCACCGGAACGGTAGCTTCCCTGATTGCCTCTGTCGCACTGGCCGCATTCTGGGCGGCCGAGATGAGCGAAACAAAATGGCGACTTTTTGAGAAGACCTACGGGAGGAGGAGATGACAATTACCGTCAGCCTCACTGGCAAGACGCTGGCCGCAGCCGCAGTTTTGGTGGTCGCGGGCGGGCTCGCTGCTGCCTCCGCCGTGCTCTCTGCTCCGGGATGGAATCCGGCCTCACCCGAAGCCATCGTCGAGGCCATGCTCACCGAAAAGGATCACGTCCAGCCGCTCGAGCTGGCGCGCTGGATTCTGGACAAGCGCACCGATTACCAGCTCGTGGATCTGCGGGAGCCATGGGAGTACGACGACTACCATATCCCGGGCGCGGTCAATATCCCGTTGTCCGAACTTTTCACCCCGCAGGGCTTGAGCAAACTGGATCGAAGCAAGCTCGTCGTGGTCTACGGGCTCGGGGCCGGCCACCCCGCGCAGGCCCAGTTGCTGCTCACCATGAGAGGCTACCGGGCGCTGTCGCTCAAGGAAGGGATCACCGCCTGGTGGGATCAGGTCATGACCCCCCAAAGCTTGCGCGGCGAAAAGGCGTCGCCCTCGGGCTACCGGCAGGCGAAGGCCTTGCGGGAGCAGTTCATGGGAGGCCCATCCGAGGGCGCTTCCAAAGGCGCTGCTCCGCTACCGCCCCCTCCTCCCACTGCGGCGCCGGAGCCGGGCAAGACCTCGCCCCGCAAGCTCAAGCTGGGCAGAGGCTGCTCGTAGCGGCGGTGGGCGGAGCAGGAGCCAGGAACCTGATTTCCTCCTCCAGTTCGAGCTCGAAGCGCTCGCGCACACGACGCTTGAGCTCCGCGATCAGCTCGCACAGGTCACGGGCCGTCCCCGCGCCGGCGTTGTAAATCAAGTTGGCGTGATAGCTGGCCACGCAGATGTCGCCGCGTCGCATGCCCTTGGCGCCGACCTGCTCGAGAAACCAGGCGGCCGGCGCTTTGCCTTCCCGCACCACTTGGACAGGAACTGAAGCCCGCGCGCGCGGCGGCAAGCGGTCGTAAACCAGATTCTTGAAGATGCTGCCCGCGCACTTCATCTCGGGCGGGTATTTCTGCACCCGCAGCGCGATCAGTTCGGCGCTGCGGCGGGCCAGCTCCACAGGGTCACCCGGCCGCATCTCGAGGCGCGCCCGCAGGATGACCCACCGCGGCCGCCGCTTGAAAATGCTCTCGCGGTAGTCGAAAGCGCACTGTTCCGCTGGCAGGCAGCGGACTCGCTCGCCCTCCCAGAAACGCACCTCCCTCACGCATTCCGAAATGCAATGGCCGTAAGCGCCGGCGTTCCCGTAAACGGCCCCGCCGGCCGTGCCCGGGATGCCAGCCAGCGTCTCCAGCCCTTGGAGCCCTTCCGCGTTGGCCCGGTCCACGACGGCCTGAAGCTCGGCCCCGGCCTCCACTACGAGCGCGCATCCCTCGCGCTCAATGGCCGCGCCCGTGAACCGCATGACCGCGCCGCGAAAACCTTCGTCTGCCACCACTACGTTGGTGCCGCCACCCAGGATCGCCCAGGCCACCGCTTCCCGGTCGAGCAGCCGCAGGGCCTCGATCAGCGAATCCTCGCAAGGCGTCTCCAAATAGAGGTCCGCCGGCCCGCCGATGCCGAAGCGCGTCTTCTCCGCCAAGCGGACGCCCTTGAAGACCGCCAGTTGCGGAATCGCCTCCAGCCTCTGCGCCAGGACGACCAATTCCTGACTGCCCATCGTGCCCGAGCGCCTCACGCAGGGAACGGGAAGCGGGCCTGCTCGATGGCCAGACCGCGCACCTCGATGCGCCTGAGATCGGCCGAACCCACGCCCAGCGCTTCGGCGAGCTTGAGTGTGTTGTCGCACCGCAGGAATGGGGCCGTGCCGCGCTCCGCCTGCGGATCGTAACCCATGAC
>JBMFPL010000078.1:4247-11691 GCA_049969115.1 Bryobacteraceae bacterium
CCCGCGATCAACAAGCCCGGCTCGACGAACTTCAGTCCCTTGATCCACGGCCCCTCGCCGCCCGTCACCGTCTGGATGCCGTCAATCAATGCCAGGTCCACCGGCCGCGCAGAAACCAGCTCCGCTGTGATCCGCGGCACGCGATAGCCGGGATCGCGGCTGGAGGAAGGATCCAGCTCCCGCGGCGCGCCGCGCGAGGGAGGCCGCCTGCCGAAGTGAAAGACTTCCGACCGGCCCTTGGTGGAGTTCTCGTTGGGGTCGTCGCGACCCGCGTCGTCGCCGTAAATGGATGCCGGTGTGATCCCGAAGCAGTTCTTCAAAGACAGCGTGACGCCGCAGGTGCCGTGATTCTTCAGCTTGGCGAGACTCACAAAGACATCGGTCTGCTGGTAAGCCGCGTTGACGTCGTAGGCCGGATAGATCCAGGCCCAGGCGGCGGCTTTCAGCCTGGCGTAACGGCCAGCCTTGCCCGCGTTGTTGGTGTTCTCGAACTCGACGCCCGGCGCTGCCGTCGCCAGCGCACGCACTGGCCAGCCCGCATCAAGCAGGAACTCCTCCATGGGGCCGCCGGTCGCCCAGCAGCTTTCCACCAACCGGATCCTGCGCGCACCTGCCCGGCCCATGGCCTGCACCACAGCCCCCACCACGCGTGGGTGAACATAGTGGGTCACGCCCGGTGGTCGCCCCTCGAAGCGCGAGGCCGGGCTGCCCGTAAGATTGAGCTTGATGGTGACGGTCTTGCCTTTGACCAGGCGGCCCAAGCCGCCCAGTTGATCGAACAGCCGCTCCACGATTTCATCCAGGCTCGAATCATAGCGGGCGGCGCGCGCGATCGCCACCGGCGCGGCCGGCGGCTGCGGAGCCTCTCCCAGCGCCGCGCCCGCAAACAATCCCAGTAGCCCCCTCCGAGTCATGGCTTACAGTCTAGCAACAAGGCCGCGGCGGTCGCGATTCGCTCGATTTCCACCGCCACGCCCTCCTCGATCGGGTAGGGCGAAAGCGCGCGCGGCGCCTCTCCGGGCGCCAGCAATCGGGCGCTCGAGCAGGCCGCAGCGACATGCACGGTGATGTTCTCGGCCGGGTAGTCGGTGAAATTGGCCAGGTGGAGCAGGAGCTGGCGACCGTCAGGACTGGCCAGCAGATTGGAAAGCATCCCCGCGACGTTGAACAGGCGCACTCCCAGATTGCGCCGGCCGAGCAGCGAGTTGACCTCGCGCCAGACTTCGTCCAGCCGCTGCAAATCCTTCTCCTCGAGAGTGAACCGCTCATCCTGCGGCAAGGGGAATTTCCAGCCCGGCGGTCCGGAAAGCAGCGTTCCGCCAGCGCGCGTGAAGCTGCGCAAGGCTTCTTTTTCGCGTTCACTCAGCGAAACCGGATCCACGTTGACAGCCAGCCGTGCGCCCTGAAGCGCTTCGGCAGTCAACCGCGCCCGCGGCACGACGCGCACGGGAACATGCCTGACCGCGATCATGTCGAGAATGCCGCCGGAAAGCAAGGCGCCACTCGCTTCGTCCTGGATGAGGGCCAGCCTGCCGGCGGGCTTCCACTCGCGCCACGCCGCGTGGTCCTCGTAAAACTTCAGGAACACGCCGATCCTTTGCCAGGCCGAAAGCGCTTTGGGCTCGCGCGCGTGCAACCGCCTGTCGAAGTCCGGATCCAGCGCCACGACCCACCGGGCGCCCGCGATAGCGGCATCGGCAATGGCGTGGAGGTAACGCTTCGGAGTCATCGCCCTGCCCGGCGTCGGCGTGTTGGCAATCCAGATGGGCGCGGAAGTCGCCGCCCGCAGGTACCGCAGGAATCCCGTGTTGGTCTCCAGCCACGGCCCGCCCGTGGGGGCTGCATGGACCGCGCCGCTCTCGAAGACGCGGATGCCGGGCCACAGCCCCTGGAAAGTGCCGCTGACAGGCGCATGGTCGCGCAGGCGCAGCCTTGACCGCGGCGGCAATTCGATCAGCGTGAGGCCGGCCTGCCGGGCTGCGTCGCGCACCGCCACCAGATCGCTCTCGGGGAAAGCGCCTTCCAGCACCAAGCCCGCTGCCCCGGTCCCGGCCGTCTCCTTCATGGCGGTATCGAGATTGTCGCCCGGCCGGGCGACGCGCAACACGGCCACCCCGCGCGAGGCAGCCGCCTCCACGAACGGGCGCGCGACCTTTTCGACCAGCAGGCAATTGACCGGCGTTGGTTCCAGCAGGTCCAGCGATCCGGGATCCAAGCTGCTCCAGCGAGCGGGAACCCATGCCGAGACGGCGACTGCCAGCAGAGCCACAAACATAAATCCCAATCTAGCCGCTCAGGCGACGCGCCGGCGATTCTTTACGATGGGGCCGGGCCTCAACTCTCGGCGCCGGCCTCCCCTGCGTCCTCGCCGGCCTCGTCGTCGCTCAGGCCACCGCGCTCGATCTCCTCCAGCGCTTCCTCGAACTCTTCGCCGTCCTCGCCCAGCTCCTCTCCCATTCGGCGCATCCAGCGGGCTACGCTCTTGGGATCATTTTCGTCAATGCCTGTGGTCTCGACTTCGTCAGCCAGCCTCTCCAGCCGATCTTCCTCGCTGCGCGCGAAGGCGAACCGCGAGTAAAGACGGACGAGCCTGGGGGAGCCACATCGCGGGCATTGCGCGGCCTCCTCGCCCATCCTGCGAACCAGCACGCTCACTTTTCTGCCGCACCCTTCGCACCGGTACTCGTAAATGGGCACGATCCACCTCCCCTGGTATGCGTGACCATTAACTCCAGCCCAGGTATCCCGAGACGCGCTGGAGCGCATCGAGGATCTCTTTGCGTAACTCGACGTTCATTCTCTTCCTGGTCAGCTGGGCGGCGACCCCTCGCAGCTTCTCCGCCAGCAACGGCCGCACTTGCGCCTGCTGGCTGTCCGCCAGAACTTGTAAGGATTGCCCGATCTCCCGTGTCCGGTTTTCCGGCGCCTCCAACGCGAGCCTGGCCGCGTGCGCCAGGACACGGTCGGCCTGCGGATATTTGCTCTGAAGGATGTACAGCTCGCCCAGGCGCCGATAGTGCCGGGCCAGCGTGGGGTCAGCGGGACCAAGCAGTGCTTCCTTGATCCGAATCACCCTCCACAAGGCCGCTTCCGCTTCTGCGTAGCGCCCCTCCCCGAGATACCATTCAGCGAGCCTGTCCTGGCAGACGGCAGCCTCCCAGCTCTGCGGCCCGGCGGCCCGCTCGTGCCGCGACAGGGCCTCGCGCAGGGCAAACAGGGCCGCCGTGCGACGGCCCTCGGCCATCTCGATGCCGGCCATCTCCTGCAACACCAGCGCCAGGTGCTCATCGCCCTGCTCGGCGGCGCTTCGAGCGGCACGCGCGGCCCTGGCGTACTCATCGGAAGCCTCCGCCTGGCGCCCCAGCGTCTCGAGGACGCTGGCTAAATTGAAACGCGCCAGGGCTAGCTCCGAGTGGCCGCTTCGCGGCAGGCCTTCCAGGATCTCCACGGCTTGCCGCAGGCAGCGCTCGGCTCGCACGTACCTGCCCTGGTGGGCCAGCAACACGCCCATGCTATTCAGGGTCGTCGCCAGGCGCTGGTCAGGCGAGGGCAGATGGGCAACCGACTGGGCAGCCTTCTCCAGCATCTCGATGGCATGGTCCGTCTGCCCCGCATAGAAGGCGACACTGGCAAGATCCATGTAGCAGTGCCACGTCAGGTCTACCAGGGTCATGGAACCGTTCGAGCGCGCCAGCCGTGCGCTGTATCTATTATCCGCGAGTTTTATTCGCCCGCCTCTGTGTGCGGTTCGGAGCCGCCGGCAAGCGTTTCGATCCACGCCTGCATCCGCGAGTAATGGGAACCCTGCCAGTAATGCCGGCCACAGCCCGGGCACCGCCAGAATTCGCGGTGACGGTCGCGAATTCCAATCGGGATCTCCGTGGGCGGGTCGCCTTCCAGCCGCTCCAACAGCTCATTGCACCGCAGACAACGGGTGAACGGGGCCACCCAGCGCTGGAGTTGGAATCGGCGCACGATCTCGGCCGCCTGCCGCCGCGGCTGGGTTTCCCGCACCCAGTAGCCGTGCGTGACCACGCCGTGCTTGAGCAACCCCGCGTCGCGGGTCAGCAGGATGCGGTGCTGCTCCCCTGCAATCCGCGCCAGCTCATGATCGCTGGCGCCCGCGCGATACAACGCATCGAGCCCCAGCATGCGCAGGTGGGCCGCTAGCCGGCCCAAGTGAGTGTCCAGCACGAATCTGGGGTTGCGCAGCGGCTCGGCGCGCACGCGGACCAGCGGGCTGACATCGAGCGATTCGAAGACCGGGTACACGCTGATGCGATCCCCGCCCTGAACGACGTAGTCGAAACCCACGCTTTCGCCGTTGGCCAGGATCAGCTCGACCTCCGGGTGAGGAACGCCGAGTCCCTCGATCAAATCCTTGACTGGGGCAGGGAGCAAAAAGCGGCGGGTAATGTCTCTCTGGCGTAGCGCTGGGGGCAGGAAGTCGTTCAGCTCACCATAGAAGCGGAAGGTCGCCTCGGGCATGGCCACTGTCTGACGCGATCCAAGAGCCGCCTGCCGCCGGGCCAAACCCCAACAGGACTCGCCCTCATGCATAACAGGACTGCACGCTGGCCACCCGGCAGGGCCAGCTTGGCGAACTTGACCCTGCCAGCGTGGGCCCGGCCTCTCAGGCAGACACAACGGGTGGTTACCTGCGCGCCACCAGTTCCCGCTCTACGCGGCGCGTGGCGCGCTCGCTGATCAAGTCCGCGACCCGGCTCAGCAGTTCCGGAAGATCCTCCGGCTTGATGAGGACCGTGCCGTCAGTCCGGCGAGAGCGGCCACGCGTGTCCTGGTAGGTGGTCACCAGCGCGGTGGCGGGCTTGTACTCCATCATCCTGGCGTGCGCCAGAACCTTCAAGCCGGCCTCTGGCGACTCCATCTGCAGGTCAGTGAGAACCAGCTCGTACTCGTGCTTTTCCAGCTTCTCGATGGCCTCAGCCGCCGAGGCCGCTGCGTCCACGTGGTACCCGCCCGCCTCCAGTACTGTTTGCAGGGTCAGCCGGGAAGTCAGATTGTCGTCGACCAGCAGGACGCGGGCCAAATCCAAGTGGTGCTGCGGGTTTCGCTGGGCCTTGTTCATCCCTCAGCCCGTCCTTCCTAATTGGGCTTTCAAACCCCAGTGTAACCCAAAGGCAGGAAAAAATCACGAACCAAAGTTGGCTTCCTTAACGATAGTTAATCTTTAGGGGCGTTAACTTCACCCCTTCGAGGGGCCGAAGTACTAGGACCTGGGTCACCTCACGCCTCCCTGCCGAACACCCGCCGGTAGATTTTGGCGACGTTCCGCAACTGTCGCTCCAGTGAAAAGCTCTCCTGGATCTGCTGGAGGCTCAAGTATTTCCCGATCACCGCGTCCCCCTCAATGGCCTCGCGGAAATCGCCACCCTGTTCCCAGCAGCGCATGGCGTGCGCCTGCACGATCCGGTAAGCCTCCTCGCGCAGCATTCCGGCCGCGGCGAGGTCGAGGAGAAGCTGGCCGGAGTAAATGAGACCCCTGGTGGCTTCCAGGTTCCTCTTCATGCGCTCCGGATAGACGTGCATGTTTTCCAAAACGTCGGCGGCGCGCGCGAGCAGGTAGTCGATGAGGATCAAAGAATCGGGCAGGATGATGCGCTCCACCGAGGAGTGCGAGATGTCGCGCTCATGCCAGAGCGCGATGTTCTCGAAGGCAGCGCCCGCGTTGGCCCGGACCAGCCTGGCCAGCCCGCAGATCTGCTCGCACGCCACCGGGTTGCGCTTGTGGGGCATGGCCGAGGAGCCTTTCTGGCCGCGGCTGAAGGGTTCCTCGGCCTCCAGAACCTCGGTACGCTGCAAGTGCCTGATTTCGAGGGCGATTTTTTCCAGCAGGGCAGCAATCAGGGCCAGCACGCACAGGTAATGCGCGTGCCGGTCGCGCGAGACAACCTGCGTGCTGACGCGGGCGGGCTTCAGGCCCAGCCGTGCGCAGATGCGCTCTTCGGCTTCCGGGCCCACGTGCGCGTAGGTCCCCACGGCGCCGGAGATCTTGCCC
Organism: Bryobacteraceae bacterium; assembly: GCA_049969115.1. Lineage (GTDB taxonomy): Bacteria > Acidobacteriota > Terriglobia > Bryobacterales > Bryobacteraceae > DTHT01. The sequence goes on from JBMFPL010000078.1 coordinate 10,267, forward strand.
ACGCAGACTTCCTCGGCGGCGGCGCGCAACCGGTTCTGGTTCCGCTCGGCCTCGTCGTACCACAGCACGAACTTGAGGCCAAAAGTCACCGGTTCGGCATGAACGCCGTGCGTGCGCCCCACCTGCGGGGTGTCCTTGAACTCCAGGGCGCGCCGTTCGAGGACGGCGCGCAGGCGGTCGAGCCCGGCCATCACCAGGTCGTTGGCCTGCCGGAGCTGGAGCGCCAGCGCCGTATCCACCACATCATAAGACGTCAGGCCGTAGTGAAGCCAGCGCGAGGCATCCGCGTAGCCGGCCTCGGCCAGATGCTCGGCGACAGCGGTAGTGAAAGCGATGACGTCGTGCTTGACTTCGCGCTCGATTTCGTGGATCCGCTCCAACCGGAAGCCGGCGTGCTCCCGCAACTGGCGCGCGGCTTCCCGAGGGACTTCGCCCAGCTCGGCCAGCGCCTCGGCGGCGGCGAGCTCCACCTCGAGCCAGGTCTGAAACTTGTTTTGCTCGCTCCAGATGCGGCCCATTTCGGGCCGGGTGTAGCGGGGAATCATAGCTGGAAAACCTCGGTCTGCCGGCGGTGCTCGGCGACCACCAGGCGAGTGGGCAGGCGGCGGCTGGATAGCGCTTCGCCCGCCACCAGCCGCACCAGGTCGGGATGGTTGTTGTGCTCGCTAAGGTGGCCCAGAACCAGCGTTTTCGTGCAGGCCTCCAGGTCCCTGCGGATGAACCGGGCCACCGCGTCATTGGAGAGGTGACCCTGCCGGCTCATGACCCGTTGCTTGATCGGCCAGGGATACGGCCCGACCTTGAGCATCTCCAGATCGTGATTGGATTCGAGCAGCAAAAAATGCGCGCCGCGGATGTGGTAACGGATCGAGTCCGGGATGTAGCCCAGGTCGGTGACGACGGCGATCTTGCGCCCCTCGACCACCAGGCAAAACCCCACCGGATCTGCCGCGTCGTGAGGCACGCTGAAGCTGGTGACCTCAATCTCGCCGATCCGCCAGTGCGCGCCTGCCCGGAAGATTTCCACTGGCGGCGGCTCGCCGTCCCAGCAAATGGCGGGCGCCGTCAACTCGCTCAGGAAAACCGGACGCCCGATTTTGCGGCCGAGCACAGGCAAGCCAGAGATGTGATCGGTGTGCTCGTGGGTGATGAGGATCGCGTCGAGGCGATCCAGCGTCTCGCCCGCCGCCGCCAGGCGGCGGGCGATCTCGCGCGCGCTCAAGCCGGCGTCAATAAGGAGGCGGGTGTGCTCAGTCGCCACCAGCGTGGCGTTGCCCGAACTGCCGCTGGCCAGAACGCACAGTCGAACGATGGGGTCCTCCCGCGAACACCATATGCTAGCACCGCGCCCGCGCGGGTTTCAGCAGCGCAGGCTCGCTACAATGGGAAGCAGAATGAGCGGCGTTCCGGAGCTGTTGCGCATCG
>JBMFPL010000079.1:0-11643 GCA_049969115.1 Bryobacteraceae bacterium
GTGGCGCGCATCCGGCGCGCTTGCGAGCGGTTCGGCCGCCGGTTTTTGCAGCGCATCTTCACCGAGGGTGAAATGGCCTACGTGGAGCGCAAGGCCCACCGCTGGGAGCGTTACGCGGCCCGTTTCGCCGCCAAGGAAGCCGGCATGAAGGCTCTTGGCACGGGCTTGCGCCGGGGAGTGCGCTGGAGGGATTTCGAGGTGGTCAACGCAGCGTCGGGCAAGCCGGCGTTACGCTTGCACGGCATGGCGGCGCAGATCGCGACGCGAATGGGAGTGCAGGCGGTCCACCTCTCTCTGACGCACACGGCCGAAACGGCCATGGCCATGGTCCTCCTGGAAGCCTGAAATCAGCGCGGGTGCGGCAGGCCAGCCTCTTCCGGGGCGGTGAGTTGACCGGCGGCCTCCAGTTTGCGGGTCTCCTGCCAGGTATACAGCATCCGGTGAATGACGGTGATGTTGGCCAGCACCGCGATGACCCACAGCACGGCGGCCATGCGATCGAACAGCGCGCCGATGATCAGCAGGACGATCCGCTCCGGCCTTTCCATGAAGCCCACCTTGCATTTGGGAATGATGCACTCGGCGCGGGCGCGAACGTAGCTCACCATCACCGAGCCGGTCATCACCACGGCCGTCAGCACCACGTAAAAAAACCGGTTGATCGAGGCGTAGTAGACCAGCAGGCCCATCAGGAGCACGAGGTCCGAGTAGCGGTCAATCACCGAATCGAAGAAGCCGCCGAAGGCGGTGACGCGATTGGTGGTGCGCGCCACCCGGCCGTCCACCATGTCGAACAGGCCCGCGGTCATGATGACCAGGCTCGCGGCCTGGAACTTGCCCCGCGCCAGCAACACCGCAGCCGCCATGTTGATGGTCAGCCCGAGGAAGGTGAGGACGTTGGGGTTGATCCGCCACAGGGCGAGGGTGCGCACCAAGACGCAAATGATTTTGTCAGCCACCACCCCGATGGCGCGCGTGTAAGTCATGGCTACCCGCGTCGCTCAGTTTTCCGCTTCGGCGAGATCGTGGATGGTTCTCAGTTGCAAGATCTCGAGCTCGCGCCAGCCGCCGGGGATCTGGATGCGCACGACATCGCCGACCTCCTTGCCGAGCAGGCCCTTGCCGATGGGCGAAGTGGTGGAGATCCAGCCCTTGGCGGCGTCGGCCTCCTCGCTGGTCACCAGCTTGTAGGTGTACTCTTCGTTCTTGTTGCGGTCGAGCACCACTACTTCCGAGCCGAGGCCGACCCGGTCCCGCGGGATGCGCGAAAGATCCACCATGGAGAGCTCGGCAAGACGCCTGCGCAGTTGCGCCAGGCGAGCGTTCACGTAGCTCTGGCGCTCCTTGGCGGCATGGTACTCGGCGTTCTCGCTCAGATCGCCGTGCGCCCGCGCACGGAGGATCTCCTTGGGCAGCTCGTTGCGGAGTTCATACTCCAGAGCTGCGATTTCCTCGAGCAACCGTTTCTTCAGCTCCTCCATGGTAAGGAATTATGGGCGCCTGACGCACATTATAAACCACGCCGGTTGCTGGCTGGCTCAGCGTGCCGGGCGAGCCAGGGCGAGGCCGATCTGGCCGTTCAGGTTTTCGTCTGGCCGCGGCCGGTCTCCCCCGCCGAACCAGACGCGGATCAGGCCCGGCTCTACCAGCACCGATGGGTCACAGACGACCTGGGAGGCCCAAGCCTGGGGGACTTCGAAGGTCGGGCGCGCGGAGAGTTTCTCCCAGTTGACACCGTCGCGCGATCGCGCCAGCCCGATGCGCCGACGCTCATGGCGGTCCCGACCGGTGTACAGCATCCAGTACCAGCCGTGGGAAGACCAAACGGCAGGCTCGCCCAGGCCTGCTTCGTCGAAGGCGCCCGGCTCGCCCAATTCCAAGACAGGATTGGAGCGGAGCTTGCGCCAGTGGATCCCGTCGTCGGAGCGGGCCACGCCCAGTCTTTGCCTCCGGGCGCGGTCTTCGCCCAGGTAAAACATGTACAGTCGGCTCCCGGCACGCATCACCCAAGGATCCGCCACGGCGCGCTCGTCCCAAGCGCCGCGGGGACCCAATTCCAGCACCGGCTTGCCCTGGCGCCGCCAACGCAGGGCGTTCGAGGAAACCGCCAGCCCGATGCGAGGGGGGCGGCCAGCCTGGTACCAGTAGTGGAACTGCCCGTTCACGATGAGGAGGGAGCCGTTCGCCGCAATGGAGTCTCCCTCCCAGGTCGCAGGATCCGGCGCCAGGACCACCCCGTGCTTGGTCCAGTGGACGCCGTCCCGGGAAGTGGCCAGCCCCGTCCTCCACACCCGGCCGTCGTAGCCAGAGTAGAGGTTGTAGTAAGTCCCGTTGACCGCGACGACCGAAGGATTGAGCGCGTCCACGCTATCCCACTCGCCGGGAGCGCCACGAGGGAGCACCGGTCCGGGCAGGACTTCCCACTGAAAGGCGGGTTCCGAAGGGGACTCGGCTGGCACGGGCAGAGTGAAATCGCTGTAGCGCCCGCAGGCAACAAGCAGGCAGGAAAGCGCGACAATCAGGGCCGCTCTCACGCGGGGATCCGGATTCGCAAGCCCGCGCCCTGGCCGGGACGCGATTCCAGCACCAGCTCGCCGCCCAGGCTGCGCACCCGGCGTTTGATGCTTTGCGGGCCGAGCTGCAACAGCTCCAGCTCCTCCAGCGTAAAGGAACCGCTGAAGCCGAAACCCGCGCCGTTGTCATCCACGGAGAGCTCCACGTGCCGGCCCGAACGCTGGATGCTGACCGAGACGCGCCCGGCGTGGGAATGCTTCTGAACGTTCTTGAGAGCCTCGCGCAAGATGAGCATCAACTCCTGGCAAGTCTCCGGGCTGGTATGCAGGGAGGCGTCCGAACTGGTGAAACGCACAGGGATGCCGGTGTCCTTCTGAAAGTCCTCGGCGATGCGGCGTGCGAAGGCCACGACGTCGGTGCCCTCGACCGGCTGCGGGCGCGTGGTGCGCAGGAAAGACCGCAGTTCGGTCACCTGACGTTTGGCGAGCTCCTGAACGCGCTGGAGCTCTTGCGCGGCAGCGGCGCGGTCGCGTTCGAGCAAGCGCCGCACGATGTCGAGCTGGTTCTGCAGCCCGATGAACTCCTGGAGCGGCCCGTCATGGAAGTCGGCGGCAATGCGCTGCCGTTCCTCCAGGCGAGCTTTTTCGGCTTCGGCGCGGCTGCGGTCGGCCTCCTGCTGCGCCTCGTGCAAGAACGCCTCCAGGCGGCGCTTCTCGTAGGCGAGGGCTGCCGCCAGCACCCCGCCGAACAACACCAGCCGCCGCAGCGGCGCTGCCTCGGGCCACGGCGCAATAGCCAGGTAGAGCGTGGAGCCGCCGCAGACGATGAGCAAATCGCTGGGGCCGTGCTCCAGCACGCCTTCCAGCATCAGAAACAGGAAGAACGCCGAGCTCAGCCAGAGCCCGGGATCATGGCCCCAGCGGGCGAAGATCAAGAAGAAAACCGCGTCGAGAAAAAGGCTGAGCAGGGCCAGCCCGGTGACTCGCTGGTAGCCGCCCATCAGCAGGCCGAAGGCGGCGTGGATCGAGTACACCAGCGCCGCCAGCGTCACGGCCGCGTGCGGCGGGTGCGGGCTGCTGACCTGCGCTGCCAGGCAAAGCAAACCCAGCAAGAGCCGGCCGGCGCTCAGCCCGACGCGCCAAAGCGGGCTGGCGTTGCTTTCCTGTTCAGCCATAGCCCGTTCCAGGGTCTCCCGGCCTTGGCGCCGGGATCATCGCCGGTACAAGTAAAGGGTGTGGCTGCGACCCTCGCCATCGTCGTCAATGTGCTCGACTTTGTCAGGAGTCCAGCCGGAGAACTCGAAATCGTGGGCGACCACGCGAGCGCCTTTTTTGAGCTGCTTCTCCAGCAAGGGGCGAAGCTTGTCGTTGGAAGAAGGCAGAAGATAGACCGTGATTACGTCCGCCGAGCTGTAATCCTGTTTCATGACGTCGCCCAGGATGATGCGGGCGCGCTTTTCCAGGCCCAGGCTCTTGATGCGGTCCATGCTCTGCTTCCACAGATCCTTGTCAATTTCGATGCCCGTGGCGTCAGCGCCGAATTTCTGGGCAGCCATAATCACGATGCGCCCGTCGCCGCTGCCCAGATCGAACATTTTTTCACCCGGCTTCAGCTCGGCCAGTTGCAGCATCTTTTCCACGATGGTTTCCGGGGTCGGATAGTAAGGCGCCAGCTTTTCGCCTTCCTGCTGGGCAAAGAGAGCCAAGCAAAGAAGGGAAGCCAGTAACAGGGGGACGCACCTTCTGATCATGGGAACTTACCTCGGACGCTAAATCAAGTCTACCTCATTCGCCCGCCGAGGGAAACAACTCCTACTCATGGTTCGAGGTAGATTCGCACCCGGTTGCTAACCCGGCCGGCGGCTTCCAGGTGAAACTCGGCCGGGCCACGATTGACAATTTCGGGCAGTTGCACCTCGATCAGGTAGAGGCCGGCGTAGCCGGGCGCCAGCACCGCCCGCGTCACCGGCACAGGGGCGCCGTCCAGGTAAGCGCGTAGCGGGGTTACCACGGCGGGGGGGTCCGCCAGCGGCGCGGGCAAGCCAGCAGGCCATGGTGGCTTGACCTCGCCCAGTCCCGTGGCCAGAACCTGGAGGCGGGATCCCGCCCTTGCCGGGTTCATTGCGTCCACCATCACCCCGGTCTCCCCGTCCAGCGCAAGGGGTGACCCGTCACGGTCCACCACGATCGCGGGGGCTACGCTGGCCAGCGGCCAGCTCATGGCCAGCCGCCCCGCTTGCGCCCACAAGTCCAGCAGCATGGCGTCGCCCTGGACTTCATATGGTACCTGGACTTGCGATTCGGTGTCAGAAGCCGAAAGCACGGGGGCTGCGAAGGATCCGACGCGGGCCCGTTCCACCCGGGCCCCGACGACGCTGAGCAACGATCCCGGGGCCGCCGGTCGCGTGCTGAAATCAGCGCCATTGGCCAGCCGCGGGTTTCGGAGGCGGTGAGGCGCAGTAGCGGTGTAAACGCCGTAGCCTTCCAGTGCCACGAAGATCCGGTTGCCCTGGGCATCCAGGCGCACGTCGCGGACCGGCGCTTGCGGCAGGCCCGGCGGAACCGCGTTCCACGTGGTCGGGGGCCCGGGCAGATCCACCGTGGCGAGCATGTAGAACACGCCGCGGCTAGTGGCCACGTAGACGGCCCCGCTGGATCGGTCCGCTGCCGCACTGTAGGCGATGGCGCCTTGAGGTAGGTTGGCGGTCAGGTCGTCCCAGAACAGGCCGCCGTTGGTGGTCCGCACGACGCGATCCGCCCCTGGTGCGGTAAGGGCCGCCAGCGCAATGTGGGGTTGCGCGGGATCGACCCAGATGCGAGCCACGGGCGCGCCGCCCAGGCTGAGGAAAGGCAGACGCCAGCTCCGTCCCTGGTCGGGCGAGACCCACAGGCGGCCGTCGCTTGACCCTGCGTAAATGAAGTCGCCAGCGACCGCCACCGCGGTGATCTCGGTTTCAAGCACGCCCGACAGCAGCCGCCGGAGCCGGCTTTCATTTTCCAGGCTTGCGTCGGCGGTCGGGCGCCACGCCGAGCGTTCGCCGGGCGCCCACTCGAAGATACCCAAGTTTTCCACCTCGATGCGGGTCCCGTGGGGGCCCTCGGGCAGAGCCACGATGCGCCTCGCGGGCAGGTTGGGCAGGTTGTCGTTCAGCCCGCTCCACGAAAGGCCACCATCGGCGGAACGCCACACGCCGAAGTCGTTGGCGACTACGATCACGTCGGGGTCGGCAGGGGAAATCGCCATATCGTGGAAGTTGTCGCCGATGATCGAACGAGCGCCGCGCGCGGTGAGATTCAACCAGCTCAGCCCGCCATCGTCGGAGCGGTAGAGTTGAGACGCGATCGCCCACAAGCGCGGGGGGCGCGCAGGGTCAGCCCACACCCGGGCCGGCCCCAATCCGTTCAACACCGTTATGCTGGCCGCGGAGGCAGGGGGAGGGGCGCCAGGCTCGCGCCTCCAGCGATTCCCATCACGGGTCGAGAACACAGCGCCGGAAGCAGTCCGGGCGTAGAGGCGATGCCCCTGCGCATCGAACCAGACTCGTTCGATGGGGCCGGTGGCCGCCGAAGCCAGCGACAGTTCGATTCGCGGCGTACCCAGGGGTCGCCAGTCCCAGCTCGGGGGCGCCTGGGCCGGAGCGCCCGCAGGCGCCGCGAGCAAACCGAGCAAACAGAGGACGGCCCGTCTGGCCGCTTTGCGCGCTGTGTCAAAATGACACATTCGACGAGTCCATTTTAACCGGGAAAGGGCCTCGCGCTCCGCGCCAACCCTTTGTATAATCTAAAAAAATTTGAGTTGGCGTTGAGATTGCGAAGCAAGTTTGGTGTAAACTTGGGTGTTGAAGTTGGAGGCCTCCATCGCTGAAACGGTGGAGGGACCAGCATGAGGCAGGCCCACAGCACGGCGGCTGTCGCATGGCTGCTGGCAGCAGCCATGGCAGGGGTGTGCTTTGCGCAACTGCCTTCCTGGAAGCCCCAGCCGCCATCCGCCAAGCCTGCGCCTTCCTCGAGCCCCACGCCCGTTGCGGGTGACGCCGCAGCCCGGGTGATCGCGCTGGCCGGTCAGGTTTCGGTGTTGCGCGATTCGGTCCCGTGGGCTTTGGAAGTTGGCGATCAGGTGTTGCCCCGCCAGATCATCGTCACCGGGCCGGACGGGTTCGCGCGATTCCAACTGGCCGACGGCAGCACCTTCGAGGTCTACCCGAACTCGCGCTTCACCTTCCGCAACAATCCCGGCGACTGGCGGCACCTCGTCGAGGTGTGGCTCGGCCGGTTGAAGTTCCGCATCCAGCGCTTGAACGGCCTGCCCAACCCTAACCGAGTAGACACGCCCACGGCCGTGATCTCGGTGCGCGGCACCGTGTTCGACGTGGAGGTGGAGGGCGACGACGAGACCACGCTGGTGATCGTGGACGAAGGGCAGGTAGCTGTGCAGCACAAGCTGCTGCCGCGCGGGGAGCCGCGCCTGCTGAACGCGGGCGAATGGATCCGCGTGTACAAGAGTCAGCCGCTGGCCAGCAAATCGCTGGACAAGGGATCGTTGCTGCGGCGCGCGTTGCAGGCCATGGCTGACGCGATTTACACCAGCATTTACAATACGCCCGGCGGATCGGCCCCCGCGCCGCGCGGCCCGGTTCCTCCCGGCCCGGGAGGCGCTCCTGGTGGTGGGCTGCCTGGCGACACCGGTCCGCAGACGCCGCCTCCTCCTCCGCCGCCTGATGCCGGCAGCGGGCCACCCCCGCCACCCTAGCCCGGCCCGGAGTCCTACACGCACCCCTGCCATCCTCGGCAGCTGCCTGCGTCGTGCGAAACTGGTTGCTGAGATGTCCCGAGTCCGCCGCGTCTGGCTGGTGCCCATACTGGTCGCCCTGTGGGCCACGCCTTTTGGGCTGTGGGGGCAGGCGGCGGGAGTCCCACCGGAGTGGGAAGTTCGAAAGCAAATCGACGGGCTGGCGGCCGGTTTGGACCGGTTGAAGCCCGTGCTCGAGCAAGTACATCCGGAACAGTGGGTCGAGCACGGCGCGCCCGAGGCTTACGTGGCCCAGGCCAAAACGGTTCGCACCGAGCTGGGATACCTCAAGCGATCTGCTGAAATCTTCAAGGAGCATCCCGATCGGCTGACCGCCGTGCTGGACACGTTTTTCCGCTTGGATCGTTTCCGCATGCTGCTGGTCTCCCTGGAAGAGGGCGTGCGTCGTTACCAGAACCCCGACCTGGCGGACATGCTCCGCGCGGTTTTTGCCGAGAGCGCCCCCAGCCGCGAGGACTTGCGGCAGTACCTGCTTGACCTCGCACAGCTCAAAGAGCAGGAGCTGGAAGTGGCGGACCGTGAGGCGCAGCGTTGCCGTGACATTTTGATCCGGCAAACCCCGGCACGCAGCAGCTCGCCGCCGCGGTCATCTCGTCCGGTTCCGAGGGAGCGGCCATGAACGAGACCTACCAGTTTAGTTGCAGCATTTGCGGCGAGCCCTCGACCCAGATCTGCGTCTGGTGCACCAAGGACGCCTGCCCCAATCACTTGTGCGAGCGTTGCGGGCGTTGCAGCGACTGCTGCGAGTGCGCCGTCCTGGAGGCGTCCGAGGGTTCCGCGGGCGCTCAGTAGAGGGGCGGTTGGCCGGGCGGGCGCGTCTTCCAGCGCCGGTGGATCCACAGCCACTGGTCCGGGTGCTGGCGGATGACGGATTCCAGCAAGCTGTGCAGCCGCTGCGTGTCCTGCTGGACGTCACCGGTGATGGGGACCGGCGGGTAGAACCGCAGTACGTAGCGGCCCTCGGCTTCCGACCAGAGGGCGAAGCCCGGGATGACGGTGGCGCCGCTGCGCGCGGCCAGGCGGGCGAAAGCGGCGCCAGCGCAAGCCTTCAGCCCGAAAAACTCCACGAAAACGCCTTCTTCGGGGGCGGTGTTCTGGTCAATGAGGATTCCGACCGCGCGCTTTTCGCGCAGGGCCTTGAGTAGGGCGCGGGCGGCCTCACGCTTGGGAATGATGCGGTTGCCCGAGAGAGCGCGGCGACGTTCCACCAGCGTGTCGAGCAGCGGGTTATCCAGGGGTCGCACCACGATGTCCATGGGGCCGGCCAGCAGCCCGTGGGCGAATGCGCTGAGCTCCCAGTTGCCAAGATGTGCCGCGGCGAACAGCACGCCGCGGCCGCGCGCGAGGGCATGCTGGTAGTGCTCGAAGCCATCGTAACGGATCCACGCCGAAATGTTCTGGCGATTGAGGCGCGGCAGCCGCGCGAACGTCAGCAGCAGGCGCGCCAGCGAGCCAAACACGCCTGCCACGATGCGCTCGCGCTCGGCGGGCTCGAGCGCGGGCATGGCCAGCTCCAGGTTGCGCAAAGCGGTCCGTCGTAGTCGCGGAACCGCCAGATCCAGCGCCTTCACGCAGGCCCATGCCAGCCGTGCTGCCAGGGGCAGGGGCGCCCACTCCAGGCACGCCAGCAGGACGCGCGCGGCTGCGTACTCCAGCCAGTCGCGCAAGCGGGGAGGCGAGCGCACTGCCAGCTCAGGGTAGCTGCGGGGCCGGTTCAGGCGTAGCCACCGCCCGCGGCTGCCCGGTTCTTTTCCGCGCGCTCGCGGTCAATCCGCTGCTGGTAACCCGAGGCGCGGAAGGCGGCCAGCGGGTCTTCGGGCACCCCCCGGGCCCGGCGCCACTCGCGCAGGTAGGGACGAACGTCCGTGGCGAAGGCGGCCTTGAGGCACTCTTCGGCGTCCACCAGCTCGCAGCGTTCCTGGTGCACCAGCAGCTTCGCACGGTCCACCAGCGCCGCCTTGGCGTAGAGTTCCTGCGCCGCCACCGCCGTCTGGATCATTTCCTCGATTTTGCCTTTGAGATTGTGGCTCTGGTCAATCATGTAAGCGATGTCGGCGCGGCGGCCGGTCTCGAATTCCCAGAGCTGGATCTCATGAAAAATCCGGAAGACCTGGTAGGGATCCATCGAGCCCAGCGTGAGGTCGTCGTCGGCGTAGCGGCGGTCGTTGAAGTGAAAGCCGCCCAGCATCTCCTCGTCCAGCAGCCAGGCCACGATCTGTTCGATGTTCTGAGCCTGGTAGTGATGGCCGGTGTCCACCAAGACCCTGGCCTTTGGCCCGGCGGCCCGGGCCATCAACAGCGCCATTCCCCAGTCCGCGATATCCGTGTGGTAAAAGGCGGGCTCGAACGGCTTGTACTCGATCAGCATCCGCTGGCCATTGGCCAGCCGCTGGTGGGCTGCCCGCAGTCCTTCGATGAACCAGTGCTTGCGCCGCCGGATGTTGGCTGTGCCGGGGAAGTTGGACCCGTCGGCGAACCACAGGGAAATGTCACGGCTGCCCGTCAGCGTCGCGATCTGGATCGAATCTAGGATGTGGCGCAATGCCGCCTCGCGCACCGCCGGATCGGGGTTGCCGAGCGACCCGTACTTGTAGATCTGGTCCTGGAAAACGTTGGGGTTGATCGCGCCGATCTTGACTCCGTATTTAGCTGCCAGGTTCACCGTCTCAGGCACGCTGGCCACGCCCTCGGGGAAATCCCAGAGCACGTGCACTGCGACCGTGGGGCAGCACCCGGTGAACTGGTGGACCTGGCCGGCGTCGGCCAGCTTTTCCTCGATGGTCGTAGCAGCGCCCGGCTGGATGAACTTGCCGAAGCGCGTGCCGGTATTGGCGAAGCCCCAGGAGGGCAACTCGATGCGGAAACAATCCAGTGCTTCCAGTACGATTCGTTCTGCTGTGGCGGGCATGTCATTCAGCCTATCACGCCCGCCCGCGGCGCTGACGCCCGCTGGCTTCAGCGGCCGAGCGTGAAGTTGATCTCGATCTGCGTGGTGACGCGCACGGGTTGCCCGTTCAGGCGGCTGGGCTCGTAGACCCATTGCTTGACCGCGTCCACCGCAGCCTGCCGCAGCAGAGGCGGTCCGCTGATCGCTTCGACCTTTTCCACGCGGCCGTCGGGGCCGATGACCGCCTCGAGACGGACCGTGCCCTGGATGCGCGCCTGCCGGGCCAGCGGCGGATAGACCGGCTCGCGCCGTCGGATCAAGCGCGCCTCTTGCACCTGCCCGCCCACGCGCGCCGGCGTCTCGGCCAGTTTTGTGGCCGCTACAGGAGCCGGCGCCGGCTGCTGGCTGGCGCTGGCTGCGGGCGCAGCCGCGGGCTTGGCCTGGCTGACAGCGGGCGCTGGGGGTTGGGCGGCGGCCTGCTGAGCTTGCTGCGGGTGCGATTCTACGGCGGTCAGGCCGGCCTCAGGCGGCACTGACGGCGCGGCCGCAGCGGTAGCGACCGGTACGGGCGCTGCGGGGGCCGGAACAGCGGCTGGCGCCGCGGCCGGGATGGGTTCGACCGGGCTGAGGCGCGCAGCAAGGGATTCCTTGGTCAGGGAAGGCAGCGGCGCCATGTTCCGCGGCTGCGGCCGGGCAGGCTTGGTGGCATCCGTGGCTGCCTCGCTCTGGGCGGGCCGTTCCGGGGCGTTTTCCGCTGGGGGACCAGTGGGCGAAGGCTTGCCTCCCAGCACCCGCACGGATTCGCTCACGCTTTTGCCGTTCTTGAGGTCGGTGACCTCCAAGCGGAAGCTCACGTCGCTGGTGATGGGTGAATAGACGATGCTGCCGCTGCGCAACTGGCCGAGGTCCATCTCGACGTCCTCGTGGTGATCACCGTCGCTGATGGAGAGTATGGCGCGCTGCGCGGTCTGCAAGATGGGCAGCGATCGGTTCCAGCTCAACAGCAGCTGGCCGCCGCTGCGTTCCACCCTCAGATTGAGCGACGAGGATTCGGGCGCTGGGGCCGGGGCGCCGCCGCGGGTGAATTGCCAGAGGGCAGCCCCGGCCAGGCCCAGGACGACCACCCCGAGCACTCCCAAGACTGCGCGCGAGCGCTTGACCCTGGCCATCGCGCGGGGTTGTCCCTCGGCCGCTTCCACCATCCCGGCCAGGACCGGGCTCGCCATCGGGCCGGTCTGCTCCGGTTCAGCCGGAGACGGCAATTCTTCAGCGGGGATGAACACACGCGCTGGCGCGGCTGGCGCTCTCTCCTGCCTGGTCGCGGTTGTGCTCTCCGCGCGCGCCCTGCCGTCCATGGCGGGCGGCGTGGCGCTTTCCTTGGGCTCAACGCATTCCGCCGGAGGCGCCTTGCCGTCCATAGCGCGCGGCGTCAC
>JBMFPL010000080.1:0-11341 GCA_049969115.1 Bryobacteraceae bacterium
CGAAGCCGAGCACCAGATCGTCAGCGGCGTCTACCAGCTTGAGGAGAACCGCTTCCGCTGGATGGCGCAGCGCGCAGTGATCCTGCTGAAATCTCCCGCGCGCCCGGCGCCCGTGGAAGTCAAACTCTACGTTCCAGGCAACGCCGCCGCCCGCCGCGTCCGGATCGAAGTCGATGGGCGCACGGTGCTCGACCGCGTGCTGCCCGGGCCGGGATTCCATTCGATCGTTTCCGAACCGGTCACTGCCACGGCTCCTGTCGCGAGATTGGTCATCTCGCTGGACCGCACCTTCCGTGTACCCGGCGACCACCGCGATTTAGGCGTCATTTTGAGTCAAGCGGGATTCCTGCCTTGAGCGCAGACCACCGCCAGGCGCAGGGAGCCTGAGACGCGCGGGCGGCTGGCCAGAGCTTTGCGCCCCCATAAGTCTGCGCGAGCAGTTCGGCCTCCCTGCCTACCATTCGGCGCCATCCGGTCCTGTGAGCCGGGCGGCCTCGGATTACCGCGCGACGCCGGGGTTTAGCCCAGCCGGGCCGCCATCGACGGGCGCCCTCGGCTGCCCCCCACCGCGCGGACGCTGCCACGCGCTGGCCGGTGCTTGGAGAGGGGGTGCGGCAGAGCGGGCCTCGCCCTGAAGTTGACGGGCGCTCACCTGGTGCGTTATCCAGTCGGAAAACGAGGTTGCCCGGAGCCAGGGGATGCTCCTCAACGAACCGTACAGCTTCCACGATGTCCGCTATTTCGTTTCGCGCCGCTTCTCGCCCTACGATGTAGGGTTTTGCTTTGTCGGAGAGCCGAGAAAACAACTCTTGCCCGCGGGCACACGGCTGGTGCGGCTCGATTACCAGGAGGCGCCGGTCTGGAACGTATTCACTAAAGTGTGGTGGATGGGGCAAGAGTTTTTCCAAAGGCTGCTGAGAAGGGCCGAATCCGCGCGCGATCTGCGGCTGCAGTGGCAGCACGGCCAGGCCATGCCGAAGTCCAGCGGCGTACGTACGCTGATCATCGAGATCGAGTTGACACAGCCGGTTTATGCGTGGGTAGGCTTGGCCAGCCCGCTGTTCCACAAAAGCGGCGGACTCGAGCAGGTCTACCTGCCCAACCTTTCGCACGACTCGCCGGGCTTCAACCGCAGCCGCTACGCGCGGCTCCGCAGGACTTACACGCTGCCGGCGCTCTAGGCGGAGCGCGGCCGGTGGGGCGGGTTCAGTCCCGAAGCAGGCCCTCCCACGCCATCAGTGACACTGCGGCCGCCATCGCGTCCTCCAGCGCGCCGCCGGTGACCACGCGTACGCGCCCGCCGCGCGGCGCCCAGACAGCCGGGTCGGTCGCCACAAAGATCGCGATCACGGGCGTGCCTGCCGCCGCGGCCAGGTGCGTGATGCCCGAATCGTTGCCCACATAAAGCCGCGCGCCTGCCAGCCAGCAGGCTAGTTCGTAGAGATTCTCGATGCGCACCGCGCCTTCCAGCGGCTCGGCAGGCCCCGCGCACCAGCGGACCGGCATGCGCTGCTCGAGCCACCGCGCCAGCCGGCGGAAATTTTCGAGCGGCCAGTTCTTGCGCGGGCTGCCGGAGAAAGGATGGATCACGGCAAAGCCGCCGTCCCAGCGCGGGCAATCGAGCCGCGGAAAGCCCGCCAGATCCGCCCGCCCCACCTGCCGCAAAAAGTAATCGGCGGCATGTACGCCAGCAGCGTCGGGCAAGGGGTTGAGAAACCGGAAAGGCAAGCCCAGCCGCGCCACTGCCTCGCGGAACTCCGGGCGGTTGGCGCCGTACCAGGAAACGATCTCGTCGAAGCTTCTGAGCGTCTCCACCAACGGCGTCGGCGGCTCGCGATCGGGCAACCCCAGCCAGTCCAGGCCCGTCTCGGCAATCGAGCGCACGCGATCAGCAAACCTGACTAGCGGCACGTTCTGACCCGCCACCCAGACTTCCAGATAGCTGGCTCGCAGGGCTTCCATCGCCGGCAACGCCAGCAGGCAATCGCCGATGCCACCGGGCCGGATCACCAATCGCCGCAATTCAGTTGATCTCGTAAGGCAGGCGGACCTGCACGGTCCGGGGTGGAAAGCAAAGCTTGTCCGTACAAGCCTGGTAGCGCAGCGAGCCGAGCAGGATGCCGGGGCCGCGCGGCGCATCCGGCGGCGCCTCCAGGCGGGTCTGGATTGTGATGGTGCCGCTGAATACGGAAAGCGGCTTTTCGCTGAACTCGTATTTTTGCAAAGACGGCTTGGGGTAGCTGAGCTCGAGCACGCGGAACGGTTTGCTCTCCCAGCTCAGCCGCAGCGGGATCAGGGAATCCTCGCCCGGCAGATGGCTGTTGACGTGGCAGCCGGGCTTAATGTCGACCGTGACCGCGACCTCGGCCCGCTGGCCGCGCGCAATGCGCAGCTTCGCCAGCGGGCGGACGGTGACGACCTGGCTATCGGGCGTCTGCGACCAGAGCGGAAAGATCAGGCCCGCCAGCACGACCAGCGCTGCCCGTCTCCGCACCCAGCAATTCGGCAAGATCCCGTTCATACCTGCTCTTGCTGACCAGGCCGATGTGGACGCTAGCGATGCGCCCCTCCCGGTCTATGAGAAAAGTGGTGGGCAGCGATTCCACGCCGCCATAGAGTTGCGCCACGGTGTCGTCACCCAGCAGGATCCGGTAGTTCACCCCCAGGCGCTGGATGAACGGCCTGACTACCTCCCAACCGTCCTCGTCCATGGAAATGCCCAACACGACCAGACCGCGGTGCTGGTGCTGGCGCTGGAACTCGATAAACCACGGGATCTCCAACCGGCACGGCGGGCACCAGGTAGCCCAGAAATTCAACAACACGACCTTGCCCCGATAATCCGACAGGCGCACCAGCTTGCCGTCGGCATCGCGCAGCGTAAAATCCGGCGCCTTGCGCCGGTGCCCCTCCGGTTTGACGGAGGACCGAGCAGGGTTGGCGCCTGGCGAGCAGGCCGAGAGAATGAGCGCGAGCGCCAGGGCATGGAGGCCCAGCGCGCGGCGAAAAGCTCGGAACACAGGTTTCTCCTCGCGGACTATGTCTCGATTATACCGGCAGCGGCGCGCGGTCCATGAAAGCAGCGAGCCAGCGTCCACGCCGCGCGCGCCAGCGCTTGCCCAGCGTGAACTCCTCGTGCTCCGCCGGGCAAAGGAACCACCACGCGGCCGAATCGCAGAAGCTCTCGCAGACGTACTCGCGCCAGAGACGGCTGCGCGATCCGGGGGCAGAAGGGGCCAGCGCTTGCTTGCGCCAGGCCGCCGAGTAGCCCAGCTCACCGCCAGCGC
This sequence comes from Bryobacteraceae bacterium, assembly GCA_049969115.1. GTDB lineage: Bacteria > Acidobacteriota > Terriglobia > Bryobacterales > Bryobacteraceae > DTHT01. The sequence continues at coordinate 3,288 of JBMFPL010000080.1, forward strand.
CGCCCCGGAACTCCTGCACAAGCAACCTCTCCCATTGCTGCCGTTCCTCGTTGCCCAGGCGCATCCACACGAAATGAAACAGCTCATGAATCAAGATGCGGCGGAGCTCGCTCGGGTCACCGAGCAGCGCTTCCTCCAAGTAAATCCGGCGCCGGCGCAGAAACGAGGCCGCGTGCACCTCATCGCCCGGCGGCTGCGCGTGGAGACGCCCCCGCCTGGTAAACAAGGACTTGCGAAAAGCGACGCGGATGGTTTTCCCTTCGAGCAGCGGCAGCCCGGCCAGGGCGCGCTCCACAGCGACCCGCGCACGGCAGGTCCGGACCCAGAGAATCTTCTCAGCGGCCGCCGCCGTTTCCCGAGGACGATTGCCGGAAGAAGGCTTCGTTCTCAACCTTGACCTCGACGCCCTTCTGGATCGAGTCCAGAACCTCGCGCAATCGGGCCAGCTTGATCTCGTTGAAAATCTCGTCCTTGACGGCGTCGTAGGGTTTCACCGTGATTTCTTCGGCGCGGAAGATGTAAAAACCGTTGGGAGCGCGCACCGGATCGCTGATTTCGCCTTTCTTCAAGGCGAACACCGCCTGCTTAATGGAATCCGGGATCTGATCGGACTTGCTGATCGGGGGAAAATCTCCGTCCTTGGCAGCAGAGGTCGGATCTTCGGAGTGCTCGCGCACCATTTTCAGGAAGTCGGCGCCCGCGCGAAGCTGCTTGACGATGTTCTCGGCCTTGGCGCGCGCTTCGCTTTCCGAAAGCGGCTTCTTCGGCCCGGCGGCGGCCGAGGGGTTCTCGCTGAAGGGAATGTAAATCACCTTGACGCGCGCCTGGACCCACCGATCGTGATTCGCCTCGTAGAATTTCTTCTGGTCGTCTGGGGAGACGGGAATGTTCTCGTAAGTATGCTGGATGGCGGCCTGGTAAAGAATCTGCATCCGGCCAGCGGCCAGAGCCTCGCGGTAGGGGCTCTGCTGGTCGAGTTTCTGCTTCTCGGCCAGCTCGGAAAGCCGTTTCAGCATGGCGTACTGGCGCAGGAAGGCGACCGGATCCCTGGCCGCATTCTGCTGGACCTGCGGGCCCACGGTACGATACAAGCCTTGCAATTCCGCTGCGGTCACGGGCTTGCCGTCCACCATGGCAACCACCGTTTCCGGCTTGATGGCGGCAGGCGCTGCCGGCTGCGGTGCCGTCTGGCCCCAGAGGGCCAGCACAGGCAACCAGGGGAGAAACCAACGGTAACTCATCGAGAAGGACCTTCTTTCAGCAGGCTCGCGAAAGCCTACCGCCAGTCTAGCACGCGGGCGCGCGCACCGTGCGTCTGAAGCTCCGCTATCATGAAGGCGCGTATGAGAACACTGACCGCTTTCGTGGTTTTGGCGTCGGGGCTGGCGGCCCAGGAACGATTCGCCGCCTCGGAACAGCTCGACGCGCTCATCGAGGAAGCGATCGCCCAGGACCAGATCCCGGGAGCCGTGCTCCTGGTCGGGCAGCCGGGTCGGCTCCTGCACCGCAAGGCCTATGGCTGGCGAGCGCTGGAGCCCACGCGCGAGGCGATGACGCTCGACACCATCTTCGACGCCGCCTCGCTCACCAAGGTCGTGGCCACCACCCCCGCCATCATGAAGCTGTTCGAGTGGGGGAAGCTGCGGCTCAACGATCGCCTTACGCAGTACCTAGCCGAATTCCAGGGCGGAGCCAGCGACATCACGGTGCGCGACCTGCTGACTCATTTCTCCGGATTGCGACCCGATCTCGACCTGCGCCCGCCCTGGAGCGGCCGCCGCAATGGCATCTACCTCGCGCTCGTTGACCCGCCCGTCGAACCGCCCGGCGTGCGCTTTATCTACAGCGATATCAATTTCATCCTCCTGGGCGAGCTGGTGGAACGGCTGAGCGGCCGCCCGCTGGAGGAATTCGTGGCCGAACAGATCTGGCGACCACTGGGCATGAACGACACCATGTTCCGCCCACCGGCGTCCCTGATCCCCCGCATCGCGCCCACCGAGATCGTCGACGGCGTGCTGCTGCGCGGCGTGGTGCACGATCCCACCTGCCGCTCCATGGGTGGGGTCGCCGGTCACGCCGGCATGTTCACTACTGCCGCCGATCTGGCCCGCTTCGCTGAAATGATGCTGGGCGAGGGCGAACGCGAAGGCGTGCGAATCTTCAGCCCGCTGACGGTGCGCAAGTTCACCACGCCCCAATCGCCGCCTGACCAGCCCATCCTGCGTGGCCTCGGCTGGGACATCGAGTCACCTTACTCGGGCAATCGCGGCGAGTTGTTCCCCGTGGGCTCCTACGGGCACACCGGCTTCACGGGCACTTCGCTGTGGGTGGATCCGGTGAGCCGCACCTACGTGATTTTGCTGGCCAACAGCGTGCATCCTTACCTGCGGCCCGCCATCACGTCGCTGCGCGGCCGCGTGGCCACCGTGGTGGCTGCCGCCATGGACATCCGCGCGCCGGGCATCCAGATCACCGGCTACAACGAGGCGCTGGTGGGCCCGGGCCGGCGTCGTGTGGTGGCGCGCAATGGCACGGTGCTCACCGGCCTGGATGTGCTCGTGCGCGAGAAATTCGCCCGCTTCGCAGGCAGGCGCGTCGGCCTCATCACCAATCACACCGGGGTGGACCGCGAGGGGCACCGCAACGTGGACCGCATGCTCGAGGCGGGCCTCCGCATCACCGCGCTTTTCTCGCCTGAACACGGCATCACAGGCAAAGAAGACCACGACCGGATCGGCCACACCCGTGACGCCGCCACCGGCATCCCCGTCTTCAGCCTCTACCAGGGGGACCAGCGCAGGCCCACCGAGCAAATGCTGCGCGACGTGGATGTCCTGGTGTTCGACATCCAGGATATCGGCGCACGGTTCTACACCTACGTCACCACCATGGCCTACGCCATGGAAGAGGCCGCGCGCCGCAAAATCCCCTTCGTGGTGCTCGATCGGCCCAATCCCATCACGGGGACCCACGTCGAAGGCCCGATCCTCGATGCGGACCTTACCAGCTTCGTAGGCTATTTCCCCCTGCCCCTGCGCCACGGCATGACGGTGGGCGAGCTGGCGCGCTACTTCAACCGAGAAAACAAGATCGGGGCCGATCTCACGGTGGTGGCGATGGAAGGCTGGCACCGAGGTGACTGGCTGGATTCCACCGGGCTCGCCTGGGTGGATCCCTCGCCCAACATCCGCAGCCTGAACGCCGCCCTACTCTACCCGGGCGTGGCGATGCTCGAGTACTCTAGCAATTACTCGGTGGGCCGCGGCACCGACGCCCCCTTCGAGCAGGTAGGGGCCGACTGGATCCGTGGTCAGGAACTGGCCGCCTATTTGAACCGCCGCTTCATTCCCGGTCTTCGCGTCTACCCGACGCGTTTCTGCCCGGCCTCATCGCGATTCGCCGGACAGTGCGTCGAGGGCGTACGATTCGTGATCACGGACCGTGAGAGCTTCGATTCGTCGCGGTTGGGCTTGGAACTGGCGGCCGCGCTGCTGCGGCTGTATCCCGGCAAACTCGATCTGGAAGCTAACCTCCGGCTGATCGGGAGCCGCAGGGTTGCCTCCGCACTGGTAGCGGGTCAGGACCCCCGCCGGGTCGTGGAGGAGCATCAGGAAGACCTGCGGGAATTCCTCGAACGCCGGGTAACCTATTTGCTCTACCGGTGATGCCGGGCAGCCTCAGCTCGAGGTTGGCTTGGCTGGCGCGGCTTTGGCTTTGGGAGCAGCAGCCACGCGCGACCGCTTTTTGGCCATGGCCAGCCAGGCAGGGGGCCGGCCGCGACGTTTACCCCGGCTGCGTGCCAGGCGCTCCAAGCTGATGATGGCATCCTCGATGAGCTCACGTTCCTGGCGGAGTTCGGCCAGGATTTTGGCGACGTCCATGGTACACTCCTGAGACCAAGAATGGATCGTGGCGCTACCCGTTCTGCTTTCGGAACGATGCGGAGCCGCTGCGGGCGGCGCTCGTTCTTTTTTACCGCAGTTTTTCGCCGATTTCAAGAACTTTGTTCCGATTTCGGAACAAAATCCGGCCTTCCACCCCGTCCCCTCCCGCCTCCGCCCAGCCGGCTCAGCCACCGGTAGTAGGGCAGGCCTAACACAATTAGTGCCAGCCCCATCAGTGACTCGCGCGGAAAATTCCGCAGCGTCGAGTACGTCACGCAAGCCGCCCCGGCCACAAACAGCGCTGGCAGAACCGGGTAGCCCGGCGTCCGATAAGGGCGTTTCAGTCCCGGGCGTTTGCGCCTCAAGACCAACACCGCCGCAGCCGTCATCCCGTACAGGATCCAACTGGCGAAAATCACGTATCGGAACAGCTCCTCGTAACGGCCGCTGAAGACCAACACGGATCCCCATAGCGCCAGCCCCACGATGGAAACCGAAGGCGTGCGGTAGCGCGGGTGGATGTGGCCGAAGCTGCGGAAAAACAGCCCGCCGCGCGCCATGGCGTAAGGAACGCGCGCACCGGACAGCAGCGAGCCGTTCAAGGCAGCGAAAATCGAGACCATCGCCGCCACCGAGACCGCCGCCGCTCCCCACTCCCCCGCCACCGCTCTCATCATTTCCGCAGCCACGCGGTCGCTGGTGGCGACCCTGGCGGCCGGCAGCACGTAAAAATAGGCCCCGTTGGCGAGCAGGTAAATTGCCGTCACCACCCCGGTCCCTGCCACCAAGGCGAGCGGCAGGTTCCGTTGCGGCCGCCGGATTTCTGCGGCCACCATGCTCACGTTGTTCCAACCATCGTAGGCCCACAATGCCGCCACCAAGGCGGCGAAAAAGCCCGCCACGCCGCCCGGCGCCGGAATCGCGGCGGCGAAATTCCGGAAACTCCCTTGGCCCGCTCCCAGGCCGATTACGATGAGCGCCGCGATGAGAGCCACCTTGACCACCGTGACCGCCACCTGCACCCCCGCCCCGAATCGCACGCCCAAAAAGTTCACGACGGCCAGCACCAGGATGACGCCCGCCGCAAGGAATTGTCCGTAGCGAATCTCGAGCGGACCGCCGCCCGGCCCCACGGGCAGCGGCAGGCGGTAGAAAATTTTCTCGAGCGCTGGGAAAAAATTCCCCAGGTACAGGAAAAAGGCGGTGGCCAGGGTGGCGATCGAGCCGCCGCGCGCCACCCAGAACTGCGTCCATCCGTACAGGAAGCCGTACAGCGGGCCGTAAGCTTCTCTCAGGTAAACGTACTCGCCGCCCGCCTCGGGCATGGCCGCCGCCAGCTCGGCGTAACTGAGCGCGCCGGCCAGCGATAGAAATCCCCCAGCCACCCACACGGCCAGCACGACAACCGGCGAGCCCACGTGCAGCACCATGTCCTTCGGCACGAGGAAAATCCCGCTGCCGATTACGGTGCCTACCACGATCGCCGTCGCCGACCACACTCCCAGCTCGCGCCGCAAACCAACGGCTGCCTCAGCCACAGCCGGCCTCCTTGTCCAGCACGAAAGAAAACAGCAGCCCGCTGGCGAATGTGACCCCCGCGCCGATCGCCACGTACCAGGTCCAGGCGACGTGGACGAAAAATCTCACGTAAATCATCGTAGCCAGCCCGGCCATCATCGCCGCCCCCGCCGCATGCTCGCCCACGCGGTGCGTCAGCACGCCGAGCAGGAATACCCCCAGCAATGCCCCGTAAACCACCGAGGCCACCGACAATCCGGCCTCGAGCACCGAGCCCCAACGGCGCGCCAGGATTCCGATGGCCACTAGCACGATGCCCCAGACCGCCGTCGCCCATCGCGCCATCCGCAGCGACCCCGCGCCGGACAGGCTCCTCCAACCCAGCCGCTCTGCGATTGGCCGGTAGAAATCCATGACCGTGGTGGAAGCCAGCGCGTTCAACGCCGCGCTCAAATTGGCCATTGCCGCGGCCAGCACTGCGGCCATGACCAGCCCCGCGATCCCCGCGGGCAAGTAACGCCACACGAACTCGGGGTAGACGCGGTCCAGCACCGGCGGAGGCGGGATCTTGCTCAACGTGTGGTGAGCCCATAACAGCACGCCGATCAACAGGAACAGGGAAAACTGCACGAAAATCACCACCCAGCTCGCCAGCAGCGCCGCGCGGCTTTCGCGCTGGTTGCGCGCGGCCAGCAACCGCTGGACCATCAATTGCTCGGTGCCGTGACTGGCCGTGGTGAGAAAGCAGCCGCCGATCAGGCCGGCCCAGAAAGTGTACGCCCGCCCGAAGAACTCAGGCGAAAGCTGGAAGCTGAAATCGAACACCCGGAACTTGCCCGCCGCCGCGGCCAGCGCCGCAGCTTGGGGCCAGCCACCGGGGATGTGCTGGAGGATCACGATCAGGCTCACCGTCGCCCCCAACAGGTACAGACACATCTGGATTACCTCAGTCCAGATCACGGCGGTCATCCCACCCTCGAAGGTGTAAAACAACGTCAGGCAAACGATGAGCAGGATGGAAGCCACCTCGCCTGTGCCCAGGACCACAGAGATGACAATCGAGATGGCGAATACGCGCACGCCCTCGGCCAGCGAACGGATGAGCAGAAAGGTGCCGGCGGTGAGCTTGCGCAAGCCCGGGCCGAACCGCCGCTCCATCAACTCGTAGGCGGTGAACATCTCGCCGCGGAAATAGTGCGGCAGCAACAGCAGCGAGATGACGACCCGCGCCAGCAGGTAGCCGACAACCACCTGGAGGAAGCCAAGGTTTCCCCCGAAGGAGAGCGCCGGCGTCCCGATGATGGTCAGGGTGCTGGTTTCGGCGGAAACGATCGACAGCGCGATGGCCCACCAAGGCGCGCGACGCCCGCCCAGAAAATAGTCCCGCAGGTCCTTCTGCCTACGGCGGAATCGCGCGCCGAACAGCGTGATGCCCACCAGGTAAACGAGGATGACCGCCAGGTCCGGATAGCGCATCGGGGAAAGCCGGATTCTAGCACAGGCTTCGCCGCCGCCCGACCCCCGCGGCCGCCTGAAACAAGCCGCCCCGAACTTGCGTCCAACGGGTTGCGGCCCCGGGCGGCTTTCCGTTATACTCCGCATTGCGACTTCCGCAGTGAGCGGGAAGGCCGCGGCAGCCAGCGGCTCCGGCCGCAGGAAGAACCAAGCATTCGGCAATCCAGGAGGCACCCGTGGTGGCGACACTCAGGCACCTGTCCAAGGCAATCGCGATCTGCCTTGCGCTTGCGGTTCCACTCGCCCGAACGCAAGGGCAGCAAAAGCAACCCCAGTGGAAAGACCGCGCCGAGTACGACCTTTACATTTCCATCACCAAGGAAGCCGACCCCAAGAAGGCGCTGGCGCTGCTGGAACAGTGGAAGCAAAAGTACCCGGACTCCCAGTTCGTAGAGGAACGTCTGCGCTGGACCATCGAAACCCAGCGCAAGCTCAACAGTGCGGCCGGCATGATGGCCGCAGCCAAAGAATGGCTGGCGGTGAACCCCAAGAGCATCCAGGCGCTTTACTACATCTGCCTGTTGACCCCCAGCGTTAATGACACTTCAGCCGAGGCCCTGGCCACCAGCGAGAACGCAGCCAAGAGCCTGCTGGCCAACCTCGACGAGTTTTTCGCCCCCACGAAAAAACCGGCGACCACCAGCGAGGCCGACTGGCAGAAGGCCCGCTCGGACATGGCGGCGCTGGCGCATCGCACCCTGGGCTGGATCGCGCTTACCCGCAAGAATTACGACGAGGCCGAAAAGCACCTGCTCGCGGACCTGAAACTGAATCCCAACGATGCGGAAGCTTCCGCCTGGCTGGGCACGGCCATGGTTGGCGCCAAGAAGGTGGACACGTACGCCCAGGCCTTGTTCCACTTCGCCCGCGCCGGTTGCTACGAGGGGCCCGGCGCGCTCGATCCTGCACGCCGCAAGCAGATGTATGCCTACTTCGAGAAGGCTTACACGAAATACCACGGCAGCAACGAAGGCATGCAGCAGGTCTGCGAACAGGCGCGCACGCACGCCCTTCCGCCGGAGGGCTTCAACATCCTAAGCGTGGCTGAGATCGCCGAGCTCAAGGAAAAAGAGCTGCGCGAAAAGGATCCCCAACTGGCCTTCTGGGTCAAGCTGCGCGATGCGCTGAAGGAAC
>JBMFPL010000081.1:0-11152 GCA_049969115.1 Bryobacteraceae bacterium
CTGGAGATCGAGGTGGAGGCGGTGCCCCTGTTGCCCGGCGCTCTGGACTACGCGCGGGCGGGTGCGCTGGCTGCCGGGTTGAAGAACAATCGCGACTTCGCCGCCTGCGCGGTCGAGGTAACCCGAGAGCTGCCCGCTGGCTTGCTCGATCTTCTCTACGACCCGCAGACTTCCGGCGGCCTGCTGGTGGCATTGCCGGAAGGCGACGCGCGCGAGTTCCAGCGCCGTTTCCCGCGTGCCCGCTGCATTGGCCATGTCCTGGAAAGACGCGAAAGATGGATCCGCATTCGGTGAAGAGCAATCCCGTAATCGTCGCTCTGGATTTCGAGTCCGCTGAGGCCGCCCGGCAAGTGGTGGAAAGCCTGGGTGATGCAATTTCCATTTACAAGGTAGGCTTGGAGCTTTACGCCGCGGCCGGCATGGGGTTCGCCCGCGAGCTGATCGAGCGGGGTAAGCAAGTCTTTCTGGATCTCAAGCTTTACGACATCGGCGAAACGGTCAAGCGCGCCACCGCCCGCGTCGCCGAAAGCGGGGTGCACTTCCTGACCGTGCACGGCAACAAAGCGATTATGCGGGCGGCGGCCGAAGGGCGCGGCTCCTCCGGTCTCAAGTTACTGGCGGTGACAGTGCTCACCTGCCTGGATCAGGACGATCTGGTCGAGCTGGGTTACCCGTGCACGGTCACCGATCTGGTCGGCCTGCGCGTGCGGAACGCCGTCGAGGTGGGCATGGACGGCATCGTGTGTTCTCCCCTGGAAGTGGCCGCGGTACGGGCTCTCGCCCCGCGCGCCATCTTGATCACGCCCGGTGTGCGGTCTGCGGGCGCAGGCAAGGGAGATCAGAAACGTGTCGCCACCCCGGCTGAAGCAATTCGCGCCGGCGCCGACTACATCGTAGTGGGCAGGCAGATCACGCGCGCGCCTGATCCTCGTCAGGAGGCTCTGAAAATCCTGGGCGAGATTGAGGGGGCGCGCTCCCATTGCTGAAAAGTGACCGTGGGCGCCACCGGCTCGCGCGAGAGCGTATCGAGAAAGCAGAACATCAGGAAGATGGCCAGCAGGGCCAGGCCGACCACGAAGATGACCGCGTTGAACGGCGGGTCGTGGCGCAAGTGCATGAAATAAAGGGCGACCAGGGAGGCCTTCACGCTGGCGATCGCCAGGGCGATGACGACGTTGATGAAGCCCGATCCGAAGTGGACTCCCGCTGCGGCAACGGTGATGACGGTGAGCGCCAGCAGGGCGACCAGAACCTTCGCGTAGGTGCGGGGCGCGCCGTTGGTTTCGGCTTCTGCGGCCATGAGTTCTCCTAGCTGATCAGGTAAAGCAGGGGGAACAGATAAATCCAGATCATATCTACCAGGTGCCAGTACAAGCCCCCCAGATCGACCGGATTATAATAGGCGCGAGAAAAGTCGCCGCGCGCGGCCCGGCGAAGCAGCCACGTGATGAGGACCATCCCGGCCAGCACGTGGAGACCGTGAAGGCCCGTCATCACGAAGTAAAAGCTGAAAAAGATAGGCGTGCCCGGAGGGGCTTCGCCGGAGTGGTGGTAGAAACGGCCCGGCACCAGACCCTCGTGGAACTTGTGTGAGTACTCGACGTACTTGACGCCCAGAAACGCGCCCGCCAGGGCGAGGGTGGCAGTCAGGAAGGCGATCAGCCGCCGGCGTTCCCCCGTGCGGGCGCTGTGAACCGCCATGGCCATAGTGAAGCTGGAGATCAACAGCACGATCGTGTTCAACGCGCCCAGCCAGCGATCGAGGTACAGGTGGCCGTGGTGGAACGCGTCGGCGTGCAGCGTGCGCATGATGCCATAACCCACGAAGACCCCGCCGAACAGCAGGATCTCGGTGACCAGGAAAAGCCACATCCCGATTTTGGAGGCCTGCGCCTGCTGCTGGAGGTCATGGAAGTGGTGCCGAAGAAAAGGCTGCTCTGCGCTCTGCTCCAGGGTGGCGTGGGAACCGCTCATGAAGGCCTCCCGGCCAGCTCCTCTTCAGTTTCCAGGGGTGGGAACTCGTAAGGACCGCGGTCCACCGCCGGCGTGCCCTCGAAGTTATGGGTCGGCGGGGGGGACGGGGTCTGCCACTCCAGGGTCATTCCTCCCCACGGGTTGGCGGGGGCATCGGGCGGCCGTCGCAGGGAAGCTAGCAGGTATCCCGCCGTCATCAGCAACCCGAGCGCCAGCACCCACGATCCCACGGTGGAGACCACGTGGAGAGGCTGGAATTCAGGCAAGTAGTTATAGTAACGTCGCGGCATTCCGCGGCTGCCCAGCACGAATTGCGCCAGAAAGGTCGCATTGAACCCGACGAAGACCAGGGCTGCCGCCAGCCTGGACCAGCGTTGCGAGTACATGCGACCGAACATTTTGGGCCACCAGTAATGCAGGCCCGCCAGGAAGGCAATAAAGGTGCCGCCCATCATGATGTAATGGAAGTGGGCCACCACGAAATAGGTGTCATGCAGATGAACGTCGGTGGCGAGACTGCCCAGAAACAGCCCTGTCAACCCGCCGATGGCAAACAGCAGCAGGAACATGATCGCGTAAATCATGGGCGCCTGGAGCCAGATCGAGCCCTTGTACATGGTGGCCACCCAGTTGAATACTTTCACAGCCGAGGGAATGGCCACCAGAAACGTGAGGAAGGAGAAAAGGGCCGAGGCCAGCACCGACTGCCCGCTCACGAACATGTGGTGTCCCCAGACCAGGAAGCTGACACCAGCGATGGCCACGCTGGAGAAAGCGATCGCCCGATAGCCAAAAATCGGTCGTCGCGAGAAGACTGGGATGACTTCCGAGATGATCGCCATGCCCGGCAAGATCATGATGTAGACGGCGGGGTGCGAATAGAACCAGAAGAAGTGCTGGAAAAGGACCGGGTCTCCTCCCAGCTTGGGATCGAAGATGCCCACGCCGAAGACCCGTTCCATGAACAGCAGCAGGACCGTGATGCCCAAAACGGGCGTGGCCAGGATCTGGATGATGGCGGTGGCATACATGCCCCAGACGAACAGGGGCATGCGGAACCAGCTCATTCCCGGCGCGCGCAGCTTGTGTGTGGTCGCGATGAAGTTGACGCCGGTGAAGATCGAGGAAAAGCCCAGCACGAAGACGGCCAAAGTAACCAGGTTGACGGCGCCCCCGGTCGAAGTGCTGTAAGGAGTGTAGAAGGTCCATCCCGTGTCGATGCCTCCCGTTACCATGGAAGCAAGCGCCATCAAGGCGCCTGCCACATAGAGGTAGTAACTGGCCAGGTTCAGCCGGGGAAAGGCGACGTCTTTGGCGCCGAGCAGAAGAGGCAGAACGAAGTTGCCCAGCGCGGCCGGGATGGAGGGGATGATGAAGAGGAAAATCATGACCGCGCCGTGCAGGGTGAAAACCTTGTTGTAGGTGTCGGCATCCATGAGAGTCCGCCCGGGGGTGAGTAACTCCAGGCGGATGAGCATGGCCAGGACGCCCCCCAAAAAGAAGGCCAGCAATGTGGACCACAGATACATCACACCGATGCGCTTGTGGTCCAGAGTGAACAGCCACGAGCGCAGGCCGCGCGTCTCGGTCAAGTAACTCGTGCCTGTCATTTCAGCTCCTTGATGAACTCGATCAGGGCGTTGATCTGTCTTTCGTTGAGCAGGCCCTGAAAGGTCGGCATCACCGGCTGGTAACCGGCGACGATTTTAGCCTGTGGGTTGAGGATGGACTCGCGAATGTAATTCTCGTCCGCGACCACGCTCTGTCCTCCCGTCAGCAGTACGGGTTTGCCGAAAATGCCCTTGAAGCTGGGACCTTCCCTGCGCGAGCCGTCCAGCGAATGGCAGGTTTCACAGCCGTACTGGGTATAGATCTGGCGGCCGAGTTCCGGGAGGGGAATTCCCTCGCCCTCTGCTCCCGCACCATCCAGCCAGTGCTGGTACTCTTCCTGGCTGAGTACCTGGACCGTTCCCAGCATGTCGGAGTGCCCGCGGCCACAGTACTCGGCGCAGAGCAGGCGGTGAATCCCTGGCTCGGCGGCCTCGAACCAGAGCTGCGTGTAGCGGCTGGGAAGCACGTCCTGCTTGATGCGGAAGCTAGGTACGTAGAAGCTGTGGATGACGTCCTCGGAGATCATTACCAACTTGACCGGCTTGCCCAGGGGAATGCGCAGGTCATTGACTGTTCGCAGGCCGTTGGGGTACTCGAACTGCCAGAGCCAGCGCTTGCCGATGACCTTGATCTCGAGTGCGTCCGCCGGCGCAACGGCGGCGCTGATGTAGCCGTGAAATCCCCAGAAAAAGATCACTACCACCAGCACCAGCGGGATCAGGCTCCAAGTCAGCTCGAGGGCAGTGTTGTGCGTGGGGGCTTGGCCGCGCCGCGCCGCCCGGCCGCGACGGTAGCGCAGGATGAACCAGCCGGTCAGGCCGGCGATGAGCACGAAAAAGAAGGCGCTCAGGCCCACCAGGAACATGAAGAGAGGATCCACCTGGCGGGCAAAGGTGCTGCCCGCGACGGGCATCAACAGCTCGCGCAACCGGCCCATCAGGCGACCTTTTCCTGGACCGCCGCCTTGCGTTCCCGCTTCCAGAGGCGCACGAGCACCGCTGCCAGCACCAGCACGCTGAGGGCGCCGCCCGCTCTCATGAAGTTGCTGGCGAACAGCACATACGAGCGCGCCTGCGGATCGTAGTGGAAACAGTACAGCAGAAGACGGTCGACACTGAAGGAGCCCCGGTGGCGCGCCGCTTCTGCTAGCGCGAGCCGGAGGTCACGGGGCTTGAAACGGACCCCATAAAGGCACCGCGCCAGTTTACCCTCGGGTGTCAGCAGCATAATGGCGGCTGCGTGCGCGTACTGGCGGGTCTGCTCGTCGTAGCGATAGTAGAATCCAACCTGTTCGGCCAGCTTCTTGACGTTGCCCTGATAGTCCACCAGAAAATGCCAGCCCGGCGCGGGACGGCCGTAGCTGGCTAGGTAAGCGGCTCGCTTGTGGCGCGCCAGGTCGAAGGACTCGGTGGGGTCGATGCTGATGGTGACAATCTCGAAATCCTTGCCAGGCGTCCCGGAGATCTCCCGCAGGGCGTCGGTCTGCCCGTTCAGCAGCAGGTTGCAAAGCATGGGGCAGGAGTAATAGACCAGGTTCAGGATCACTGGCCGTCCCTGGTGGAAGAATTGCTCGAGGCGCACGGGACGCCCGTTTTCCGCCACGAATTGCAACTCCAGGTCGACACTCCGGCCTATCTTTTCGACGATGCCGACGCCCTCCAGTTCGGGCGGCAGCTTGGATTCGGCCGCCGCGCCCAGGACCAATGCCAGCAACGAGCTAGTCTTACCGCACACGACTTGACTCCTTTTCTCGGATCAGCAACTCCATGGCCCGGCGGACCGGGATGCGGACCACACCCTTTTGCCGGTCCACGTAGCCGTAGGAGTTCAGTTCTGCCTCCTCGCGCGCACGCAGCGCCCGTAAATCTTCCGGCACTGGCTCGAGTTGCTTGACGAAAATCTGCCGCTCACGGGCGTAATCCACATAAGCTTGCAAGGCGAGGATCACGGCCAGGAGCACCACCAGCGTGAGCGCGCCGAACAGGGCGATGGTGCGGGCGCGCGGTTCGCTGGTGTCGTAGCCGGGACCGGAGGGCGTACGGGGCTGTTGCTCAGACATTGTGGAACTCCAGCGATCGCGGCAAGCGGGGATCGCCGACGGGCACGAGCGGAGCGTTGCGCAGTTGCCGCCAGAAGGCGAGCGCCAAAGCGCTGCCCACCGCCAACAGGGTCGCCGCATCCAGCCAGTGCCACGCTGGCCCGCCGCGCTGAAAGGCCGGGCTGATCTGCCAGTACAGGTCCAGGTAATGCATCGCCAGCATCCACGCACTGACCGCGGCCAGCCATTTCAGGTTGCGCTTGGCGCCCCGCGAGACCAGCGCGAAGAAAGGCAACAGGAAGTGGCCGGCAGCGAGCAGAACCGCCCAGGGCAGCCAACCGCCCTGCGTGCGCGCCCGGAACCACTGCGTCTCTTCGGGGAGATTGGCGTACCAGATGAGCATGTATTGAGAAAAGGCGATGTACGCCCAGAAAACCAGCAGGCCAAAGAGCCACTTGCCGTAGTCGTGGTAGTGCTCGCGGTGAACCTGCTCGGCGAGCAAACCTATCCGACGCAGCCCCAGCAGCAGGAGGACGAGAACGGCAACGAAGGCCACCGCGCCGCCGCTGTAAACGTAAATTCCGAACACCGTGGAGTACCAATGAGGCTCGAGCGACATGACCCAGTCAAAGGCGGCGACGGTCACAGTGATGACGGTCAGGGGCAACCCTACCGCACTCCAACGGATCGCCTTACGGGCGCTCCAGGCAGCGGGTGACTGGCGGTCCTGGCTCACCGACCAGCCTCGCAGCAGGCGAGCGAGCGCGGCCCATAGCAGAAGGTAGACGGTCGCCCTTGCCAGGAAGAAGGCGGGATTTAGGTAGGGTTGTTTGGCTTGCAGGGCGGGGTCCGCCGCGACCACGTCGGCGTGCGTCCACTCGTAGAGATGGTGCAGGTGCAAGGCCACCGGCAGGAACAGCAGCGCGGCCGCCGGAAGCACGCCCATCACGTTCTCGGCGATACGACGGGAGCTGAGGCTCCAGACCGCACCGCTCAGATGCTGGACCATCACGAAGAACAGCCCGCCGAGAGCGATGGTGAGAAAGAACAGATAGGCGATCAAGTAGGCGACGGCGAAGCGCGCGGGTTGTTGGATCCAGCCGATCAGGCTCGCGACCCAGCCGCCCAGCGCCAGCAGCAGGATCCGGTTGCGGCCCCGCAGCCAAACGGACTGTTCCAGCAGGTAATCCTCAAGGACCGCCTTCATCTCAGCTCTCTCCGGAGCTCGGGCGGCACATCGGCCAGCGTTCCCCTGGCTGCACGCTGCAAGACTCTCACCCAGGCAATGATGACCCAGCGATCGTCTTCGGGGATCTGGAACCTGTAGGCCGGCATGGTCCGCCTACCGTTAGTGATGACCTCGAAGATTTCGCGGTCGCTCATTTGTTGCAGGCGCGTTTCCCGCAAATCTCCGGCAGGCCACTTGCCCCTGACGGCTACCATTCCGCGACCCGCCCCGGTACGGTCATGGCACGGCGTGCAATAGATTTCGTAACGTTGCCGGCCGCGCTCCAAGGTCTGCATGTTCCAAGGCAGAGGGCTCGACTCAGTCGGGGCGGAGGGCAAGCGGCCGCGAGCGACCGTGCCGGGCACTGGCGGGCGGGACATGCGGCGATCGGGGAAAAAGTTGGTCTCCCCTTGCACGCGGAATCGTGGCTGCCGGTCCATGTCGGGGATGATTTCCAGAGGCGGCTTGCGCGAAGTTCGGCTGCACCCGGCCAGCGCCACAAGAAGAATAACGGCGAGCTTGCGCATTAACCCTCCAGGATTTCCACCTGCCGGCCGCCCGCGGCACACAGGGCTTCCGCGGCGCGGTCAGCATCGAAACTCGCCCCGTCGCTTTCGATCACCAACAGCAGGCTGTCATCGGTGATCCGGTTCCAGTTGACGTATTGGAAGACCGGGTGGTGCAGCCGCGGCAGGCGGTTGAATCCCAACATGCCCAGCACAGCCGCGAAGGAGGCCAGCAGCACGGCCAGTTCGAAGGCCACGGGCACCGAAGTCTGCCAGGCGAAGAACGGTTTGCCGCCCACCACCAGCGGGTAGGCGACCGCGCCCGTCCACCATTGCAACAGGAAGGCCGCGCCAGCTCCGGCGAGGCCCGCCGCCAGCGCGAACCATCCCAGAGCCGACCTGCGCAGCGCCAGGGCCTCGCTCAAGCCGTGAACCGGGTACGGCGTGTACGCATCCATTTTCCGGTGGCCTCGTTCACGCAACTCCCGGATCGCGGCCAGCAGCTCCGCAGGCGAATCGAACTGCGCGGCGACGCCGTAGACCCGGCGGCCGCCAGCGATCTGGTCCGCACGGCTCATGCCGCCTCCCCGGAGGCCATCATCGCCTTCACCTCGCTCATGGAAATCATGGGCAGGAATCTCACGAAAAGCAGGAACAACGTCAGGAACAAGCCGAAGCTGCCCGCCAAAGTGAGCAAGTCCACCCAGGTCGGCCGGAACATGCCCCAGGATGCCGGCAAATAGTCGCGGTGCAGCGATGTGACGATGATGACGAAGCGCTCGAACCACATCCCCACGTTCACCAGCAGAGAAATGACGAACATGGCTGGGACGCTGGTGCGGATGCGCCGGAACCAAAACAACTGGGGCACGAGCACGTTGCAGGCCACCATCGTCCAGTAGGCCCAAGCGTAAGGCCCCAGCGCCCGGTTCATGAAGACAAATCGCTCGTAGGGATTCCCGCTGTACCAGGCGATGAAAAACTCCACCGCGTAAGCGTAGCCCACGATGAGGCCGGTCGCCAGCATCACTTTGTTCATGTTCTCCAGGTGCTTCATGGTCACCAGATGATGCAGCCCGAAAAACCAGCGAGCCGTCACCATGAGCGTGACCACCATGGCGAACCCGGAGAAGATGGCGCCGGCCACGAAGTACGGCGGGAATATCGTGGTATGCCAGCCGGGCAGGATGGAGACGGCGAAATCGAAGCTCACGATGGAGTGGACCGAAAGCACCAGCGGGGTGGAGAGCCCGGCCAGCAGCAGATAGGCCATTTCGTAGTGATTCCAGTGGTGGGCCGAGCCTCGCCATCCCAGGCTCAGGATGCCGAAGACGATCTGTCGCGCCCGCGTCCGGGCCCGATCGCGCAGGGTGGCCAGGTCCGGAATCAGGCCCAGATACCAGAACAGAAAGGATACGGTTCCGTAAGTGCTGACGGCGAAGACATCCCAGATGAGCGGGCTGCGGAAATTGGGCCACATTCCCGACCACTGGTTGGGGAGGGGAAACAACCAGTAGGCCCGCCAGGGCCGGCCCACGTGCATGGCCGGGAAGATCGCCGCGCAGGCGACGGCGAACAAGGTCATAGCCTCGGCCGCGCGGTTAATCGAGGTGCGCCACCTCTGGCGGAACAGATACAGGATGGCCGAAATCAAAGTGCCGGCATGCCCGATGCCGATCCAGAAAACGAAGTTGGTGATGTCAAACGCCCAGCCCACCGGCGAGTTGTTGCCCCACACCCCGATGCCGGTAGTGACCAGATAAGTGAGCATGCCCACGAACACCAGCGTGAGCGAGCCGGTGAAGGCGAAGGCCAGCCACCACGCGCGGGGGGCCCGCCGTTCGACGATACCCGCCACGGTGCGGGTCACGTCGGCGGGAGTGACCTCGCCGAGGACCAGCGGCGTTTCGGCGGGCTGCGAAAGGGTAGCCATTGCTAGCTGCCCTCCTGACGGCTCAGTTCGGGATTCGGGTTGCGCACCCGCGCCAGGTAACTGGTACGCGGGCGCGTGTTCAGTTCGGCCAGCAGGCCATAGTTGCGCGGATCACGTTTGAGCCGAGCCAGGCGGCTCTGCGGATCATTCAGGTCACCGAATACGATTGCCTGCGCAGGGCAGGTCTGCTGGCAGGCGGTGAGAATCTCGCCGTCGCGCAGGCGGCGTCCCTCGGCTTTGGCCTGGATTTTCTTCTCCTCGATGCGCTGCACGCAGTAGGTGCACTTTTCCATGACCCCGCGCATGCGCACGGTAACTTCGGGGTTGTAGACCATCTTCTCGACTTCTTGCAGTCCTTTGTGGTAGTCGAGGAAGTTGAACCGCCGCACCTTGTATGGACAGTTATTGGCGCAGTACCGCGTGCCCACGCAGCGGTTGTAAGTCATATCGTTGAGGCCCTCAGGGCTGTGGTTCGTGGCGGCCACCGGGCAGACCGTTTCGCAGGGGGCCATCTCGCAGTGCTGGCAGGCCACCGGCTGCCATGCTATCTGGGGGTCGTCCTCGCTGCCGGCAAAGTATCGGTCCAGACGGATCCAGTGCATCTCGCGGCCGCGCCGCACCTGGTCTTTGCCCACGATCGGGATGTTGTTTTCGGCCTGGCAGGCGAGGATGCAGGCGTTGCAACCTGTGCAGGCGTTCAGATCCACCACCATGCCCCACTGGTGACCCTGGCTGTAGTCGTGCTCCTTGAAGAGGGAAAACAGCTCCGCCTTCGGCCCCATGCGCTGGGCAAAGTCGGGTTCGGCGCGGAAGGTTTCCAGCGTAGCCTCGCGCACCAGCGGACGGCCTTCCATGCTGTGGTGCTCCTGCGTGGTGACCAGCGCGTAGCGCCGGCCAGTGCGGCGAAGCTGGACGCCGACAAGGAAGCCCGGCCTCTCCGCGGTCCGCAACGGATAGGCATCGTGGCCCACCCGGCGCCCCACGCGACCGCAGCGCGTGCGCCCGTAACCGAGCGCGATAGAAACGGCCTCGTCCGCATGGCCGGGCAGGATCCACACCGGCGCCGCGATGCGCCTGTCGCCTTGCTCCAGCTCCACCAACTCACCGTTGTGGAGCCCCATCCGGCGGGCCGTGGCTGGGCTGATGCAGGCGGCATTGTCCCAGGTCAACTTGGTGATGGGGTCGGGTGCTTCCTGAAGCCATCCGTTGTTGGCGAACCGTCCGTCGTAGGTCGCGGCGCTGGCCACGAACGAGACTTCCAGACCGCCGACCGCGGCAGGCTCCCGTTCCAGCAGGCCTTGCAACCGGCGTGGATCGGGCGAAACCGGCACCGCAGCAGAGGCGCTCCCGGCGACTACTCCGTCGTGCAGAGCACGCTCCCAGGCGCGTTCGGCATCGGCAGCCTTCCAGCGTCCCAGCCAGTAGTTGCGGACGATGTCGTAGGCGCGCCGGTGTGCGTATCCCGTCACCAGGGCGACCACCTCCGCCGCCGTGCGTCCGCCGAATAGGGGAGCGATGGTCGGTTGCTGGATGCCGGCCGTGCCGTCGAAGGCCCGCCCGTCACCCCAGGACTCCAAATAGTGGGCCTCGGGTAGATGCCACGTGGCCAGCGCAGCCGTCTCGTCCACCTCCTGGCCAAGGTGAATGCTGACGGGTACGCGTCGGATCGCCGCTGCGAATTTGGCGTCCGCCGGCGCGTTGTAAACCGGATTGGCGCCGAGAATGACCAGTGTCTCGACCTGCCCCGATCCGGCTTCCTCTGCCAAACCTTTCAGCGCCGCCATGTCGGTGCGCACCACCGGCTCGATCAAGTGCACCGTACGCCCGACGTTGCCCAGTGCGTGGTTGATCCAGAAGGCCAG
>JBMFPL010000082.1:0-10524 GCA_049969115.1 Bryobacteraceae bacterium
GTAGCGGATGAGGTTGTAAAAGTTCATCAACGCCATCTCGTCATCGGACTGGTTGCCGGTGCCCGGACCGGCCTGGATCTTGGGGACGAGCGCGTTTTGCGCGTAATGGTGTTCGCGGATGAGCCGCTCGGCAGCCGCGCGGTAGTTGCCCGCGCCCGTCATGTGCTCGGCTAGCGCAAGATAGGAAAGGATGCTCAGCGAGTTGAGCCCGCGCTCGACGTACCAGTCGGGATCCTGGTTGAGCCTGGTCGGCGTGAAGACCGCCCACCGCGTAGGCTGCCCGTCCCAGTCCACCAACGCAAAATCGTGCGCGAGCAGATGGTCCGCGATGGCGGTGACCGCCTTGCGGACCTCCGCTTTTTCGGCCTCGCTTTCCGCCACCAGATCGTAGTAGAGCCCGTAAAAAAAGATATGGCCGTCGAGTTCGTCCGAGCTGGTGTCGGCCTTCCAGTACCACTTTCCGTCAGCGCTCAGCGGCCATCGCGGATGGAGAACCTTCCAGAGCCTGTCGCGCGTGGCGCGCATCTGCTCGTCGCGCTCGCGCGTGTAAACCAGATTGGGGTCGGGCCCATCGGCGGGCAGGATGGTGCGGGCGACAAAGCCGGGTAGAGCGGGAGGCTTGCCGCCTTGCGTCACTGTACTTAGGAAGCGCAAAGCCTCGAAAGCCGCGCGGGCGCGACGGCGGGTCTCGGGGTCGCGCGTAGCGGCCCAAGCGAAGCACTCGCCCGCGCCGTACATGCCGGTCCACAGGCCGTCGTTGTCGCTGTCGCGCTGCGTCCACTCGCTCAGGTCGCCGGGGCGCTTCAGGCGCACCGAGTCCACGTATCCGAACGGGGTGCGGCGGTGACGCCGGTCAATCTCGCGCTGGAAAAGGGCCGCCTTCTCGCGAAGGCTCATCTGGCGCAGTTCGATGCGGCTAACGCCTCGGGCTGTGGCGATCCAGGCTTCTCCTTCGGGACTGACCGCGATGGCGCGCACCGCATCATCGGGAAGCCACCGCAGGCCTTGGCGGTACTCCCAGTTGATCCCGTCGAAACGGATCGCCCCGCGGCGCGTGCCGAACCATACCACGCCCGCTTCGCCCGCGGCGATGGTGGTGAAATCGTCGTAGGGCAAGCTCTCGTAGCCGGTGTAAAGCCTCCAGCGCTCTCCATCGAGGCAACCCGCGCCCTGCGGCGAGGCGAACCACAACCGGCCGCCGGCTTCGAAGGCAACGCCCCGCACATCCTCCGGCGCCCAGCTCCGGGCACCGTCCTTGGGGTGCAGGGCGCGCCAAGTGCCCACCGCATCACGGAGGAACAAACCCGCCTCCGCCGCCACCGCCGCGCGGCCATCGGGAGCGATGGCCACTTGCCGGATGTCTTGGCGCTCGCCGAGCAGCCGGTTCAAAGCCTCGACTGGAACCATCCGCTCGCCCGCCAGTTCCCACAGGCCCCTATCGGTACCCACGAGCAGCGTGCGGCCCAGAGCCAGACTTCGTACCCAGACACCCGCAGGCAACGGCGCGAGCTTCTCGGCGCGTCCCGTTTTAAGCCGCCACAGCATACCCTGGTGGGCGAACACCGGCTCGCCGTCGCGCGCGGCCAGCGCCTCCACCCGTGCGGTAAATCCCTCGATGCTACCCCAGCGACCGTCGGTGTAAACTGCCAAGCCTTTTGCCGTGCCCGCGTAAACCGCGCTGTCGCCCGCTCGAGCCAGGGCGTACACGTCAGCCGAAGGCAGTCCCGCAGCCTCGTCGAAGAACGTGCGCACCTGCTGGCGGTAGGCTCCGGCAGCGGGCGTCATCCCTGCGACCAGGGTCAACGCCGCCGCCCAGCGTCCTCGGTTCGGCTTCATGGCCGCTATGGTAACGCGCGGTCTGGACCGAAAGCACGCAGCGAAGCCGCGGTCTGGATGCATCTGAGGCCCGGCCGGGCAGTTCAGCGGCTCAGCACGTCCCGGGCGCGGAGGCAGGATCGTGCCGCGGGCGCTCAGAACCAGGCGCGCACGCGCTGGACGCCGGAGCGCGCCGGCAGGCTGATCCATTCCCGCTCGGCGTCGAATTCAGACCAGGCCGCGCCGTCGAGCTCGACGCGTGTCATCTTCTTGCCCAGGGGGTGGCGAAGGCGCAAGAGCACTCGCCGTGCCTGGATTCTGTCAGGCAGCTCGATGCGGGCCTCGATCCAGCCCTCTGCGGCGCGCGAACGGATTTCGTAAGAGCACTTGCCGAAGAGCGTGGCGGCGTTGTCGAGCCGGATTGTCCGGCCGGTTTCGAACCACTTGCGCGGGGCGCCCGAGGCAAGGCGCAGGGTGTCGCCGTCCTCGCGCAGCAGGAACAGCCGCAGCCAGGTGAGGAAGCAAGCTTCGTCCGAGGTCTTGTAAAAAGGGCCCCCGCTGGTGCCGAAGCTGGGCAGCCACTCGGTGAAGGCGTTGACGTCTGGATAGTGACTGGCCGCAAACGTATTGTAGAAGGGGCGCAGAGCGTGCGCGATCTGATCGCGGCTCAGATAAATCAACGGCGTGTTGACCAGGTTGGGCTGCAAGGTGATGCCTCCGCGGCTGAACCAGTCGCTTTCGGGCACCGAGAAAGACCAGGGCGCCATGAAGAGGTTGTCTTCGTGGTCCTTGAGGACCCAGGTCACCAGGGGCTCGTCCGGCGCAAAGACCTCCCCGTCGACCAGGGTGAGCGCGCCGTAGAGGATGTTGCGGATCCAGCCCAGATCGCGGCCGCGCAGGCCCGTGCGCGGCGGGACGACCGGAATCCAGGTTCCATCGCGCAGGGGGGCGACAGGCGCCGCGGCCAGCGAGCGCAGGACGGCCGCGCGGATGTCCTGCCGGTAGCTTTCCGCCTCACGCGCCAGGCGCTCGGCTTCGGCGGGGTCCACGTCCGCGATCGCCTTGGCCGCCCACTTGAGGCCCTTGTGGGCGTAGGCGTTCACCGCGAACCAGTGGTGCCACTCTTCGTTGTCCTCCAACTGACCCGGCGGCAGCAGCCCGTACTCCCAGGCACGTTGCCCGTCGGGCCTACTGCGCATGGTCGCCTGCCTTTCCGAAACGATCCACCAGGCAGCCTTCTTCAACCGGTCCAGGTGCGCACGCAGCCAGTCCCGGTCTCGCGTGAACAGGTAGTGCTCGGCAGCCGTCCATAGCACCCAGCCGTGGTTGAGGTTGTAGCCCGAGTGGGTGTAGTCGTGCCGGTCGTCGATTCTGACGCCGTGGAAGATGGCGCCAGTTTGCCGGAAACGACCCGGAAAAGGCTTGGAGCCTTGCAGAGCGAGAAAGGGCTCCAGGAACAGGGCCGCCCAGTCGTGCAGCCCGCGCATGTCGAGCAGGCGCACGATCATGCTGGTTTCGTTGGCGAACATGTTGTAGCGGTAGGTGCCGCAGGGCGCCATGAAAAGGCCGGTGGTCGGATCCCGCTGCACGGAAAGCAGAATGTGTTGCAGGACGGCGCAGTGAAAACGGTTGAAGGTTTCGTCGGGCACCTGAAGTTGCATGCCGCGCTCCAGCATGGACCGCCAGGCCGCCAGCAGGGCGGTTCGCGCCTGCTGGTAGTCGAGGGCGGCCGCCTTCCGCAACAGCTCCGGACCGTCGTGAGTTTTCAGGGTGATCCTTACTTGCAGCTCGGCGCTCTCCCCCGGCGGCAGTGCCACCGCCCAGCGCGCCGCCTCGCCGGGATAGCCGGCTTCGACGGGTAACGGCGAGACACCCAGCGCGCCCCGGACTGCTTTGAGGATGGCGCGGAAGCGCCGCGCAGGGTAAGACTGGCGTTCGTCACCTGTGGCCCACAGGAATTCTCCTTCGAGCTCCAGGCGCTCGGCTGGGTCCACGTGCAACCACACCACCGCCTGGCCGGTTTGCCGACGACGGTTGGTTGCGCGCAATCGGATCAGGACGATGCTGGGTTCCTCGCCACGGTTTGCCCAGGGATCCAGGCGCTCATCCAGCAGGGTAGCGAAGGCCTCGTGCGCGTACTCGATGCCCTCGTTAACCCAGGAGGTCGAGACCACGGGGAGGCAGTCTTCCAGGACCCGCTGTTCGGCTGAGCGCTCACGCTCGCGAAAGTCTGCCAACGGCCCCGTGCCGAACCGGTAGGTGATGACGTCGCCCCTCCAGAGCATGCGCGCCACCTCTTCGGGAAAAAGCTTGCTTTCGCGCTTGCTGATGAAGAGGTTGCCGTTGAACATCAGCGCGTATTTTTCACGGTTTCCCGGGAAGCCCAGTGGCACGTAGCGGAATGGGCGGCGGTTCGTCATGCCCATGGCCGGTATTTCCGCCATCGCGCGCTCCAGCGATTGCTCGGGACGGCTGGCGACCAGGCTGTAGATATCGCGGCCCGGCCTGAGACGGCCGCTGGCCAGGTAGTCCTGAAAAGTCATGCCAGGCGCACCGTCCGCCAGAAAGACGCCGGCATCGCGGACGTAAATGGTTTTCTCGCGGACCAGATCGCTCAACGCGACGCTGAAGGCAATCTCGTCGGTGCGCACGCCGAGCAGGGTGCGGTCGTTGGAGTCCGGCTCGTGCTCGGCGTAAAGCAGGCGAAGCCAGCGTTTGTTCGCCGACCAGCGGTCCTCGAGGATGCGCCCGTTATATACGTTGATCTCTCGAAGCCGCCCGCGTTTGCCCTCGCAGCCATCCTCCACCAGCACTTCACGTTCGCCCCAGCGCGAGGTGCCGTAGACGCGGAGGCTGCGGACGAGCGGCGGCGAGGAGGAAGAAAACCGAAGCCGGATCTTCAGGGCACGGCGAAACCGCGGCGTCCAGCCCGGTCGGTGCTCCGCGTTCGGGTTCTCCGCCGTCGAGAGAGGCTCGAGCCGGAATACGATTTCGCCGTTTTCGAGCCCGCGCACGCTGCGGATGGTTTTCCAAGCGCCCACCCACGGCGAATCCGTCACCGTCCAACCACCGCGGCCTTCCGCCGGAGGCCAGCCGGAAACCCAGTATTCCAGCTCGACCTGCTGGAGCGACAAGCCCGGCGCCGAAAAGCGAACTTCGTGGAAGTCGCGCGGTTCCTCCCACTCGACGCCCAGATTGGATTTCCCACCGTCGGTTTCGGGGGCCGGTCGCCATGCACCCTCGATGCGTGTTGCCGGCACGCCCTCCGGATCCTGGGAAGGCCAACTCTTGAACTCGCCGAATCCAGCCAGATCGATGCGCTCGCCCGCCCGCGGCTGGCCGCCGGCCCAACCGGCCACAGCCACGCTGGTTACAAACAACAAAATGAAAACTCTCATCCTTATCAATCTCCTGGCCTGCTCATCGGAGCGCTTAGCGATTGTGCTCGCTATACCAATACACCGTCCCGCTGTAAGGGCCGCGATACTCGTTGCGGTGGCCGTGCTCGAACCCGATCAGGACGCTGCGAGTGAAGTTGACCCGGTCAGCCACGTGAAAGCGATAGGCAATCCGCGGTTCTCCATCGTCCAACAGCCCGTAGAGCGGACGGCTGACGGGCCCGCCATAGAAGTACCAACCGCAGCGAAAGTAATCCTCCGTCCCGGTGCCGTGCCAGGCCGGCGGGAAAGACTCGCCGTCGACGTAGAACCTTTCGTCTCCTTCCATGGCTTCCCTGGGGACCTCCAGCACCACACCCACGAAGTGCCCGCGCCCAGCCGCCTTCAGCACGGTCAGATCGCGCCAGGGAGCGGCCACGTCACTGACCCGGTTGGCCCGGAAATAGAAGTGCTCGCGAGCGAACCACCCCCTGAACAGCCGGGTGTGCACGTGGACGACGGAGGGCGTCTGTGACTTCAACACGACGCGCAAGGATCCTCGGAAGGGCATGGGAAAGCGGCAGTAGTAAGCGCCATCGTCCTCCACACCCAGCAACAGCGACTGCATCCTGGCGTGCGGCCTTTCGCTGCGGGAAAATCCCCAGAACTCCCGGACCAGCATATCGACGGTGGCCCGGCCGTCGGCCAGCACACGGATGCGCGTGCTGTCGGCCTCGCCTTCCAGCCAGCGGATCCGCAGTTCGTTGAGGATTCCCCGGCCCGCGGCAGCGAGCAGCTCGACCTCCGCACCAGCCGGCACGCGCACGCGGCGCTCGCCCAGGCGACCGCGCAGATCGGGGCGCCAAGAGGCGAACCGAGCCTCGTGCGGCCGCAGGGACCTCACCGGCCGCGGCAGCTTCTGATAGGAGAACTGGTGATAAATGTGAGGTATCGTTTCGCCCCTGCCGTTTTTGCGATGGGTAAAGGCGTCCCGGTGGTCGCTCAGGGTGATTTTTAGTTTCTTTGCATAGTAAATCGGCACATAGGAAATCCAAGCGCCCCGCGATCTCTCAGCCAACGGGGGAGGCCACGGACGGCCGGACTCGAACAACTCGGGAATGCGCTCGGAAAAGGAAGCTTTGGGTTCGCCATCGAAATAGAAATTCAACCGGCCGCCGATGTAAGGCTCCCCTTTCTTGTTCTTACCCGTCATCCAGATACTGGTGATCACACCCGGGCCGTCGGCCTCGAACAGCACCCACTCGGTATCGGGATCCGTGAAGGGCTTGCCGGGAGGCTCCACGCGGATCAGGTTGCCCGAGTCGTAGTTGCCGTCGTTATAATCGAAGCCGCTGCGCAGCAGGGTCTTGGTAGGGTCGGGCAGCGAGAGTCCCGCCACTGCGAGCGGGTCCGGAAGCAGCGCGATCTGCGCGGTGAGGACGACCGATGTCAACCAGAGTGTCAGCGCAAGGACAATCGGGAGCATGGCCAAGCCTGATCGTGGTCAGGGGCGCGCGGGCCGCTTCGCCGCCTTCGCCAGGTGAGC
The DNA here is from genome assembly GCA_049969115.1 of Bryobacteraceae bacterium. GTDB lineage: Bacteria > Acidobacteriota > Terriglobia > Bryobacterales > Bryobacteraceae > DTHT01. The sequence continues at coordinate 6,739 of JBMFPL010000082.1, forward strand.
ACACCGGGCGAAAGGCGAGTCCAAGCAAGCAGAGCGGCGGCGCAGCCTATTATCGATATAGCATACCTCCGTCGCTTGCTGCAATCAAGCTCCCCCGGAGCTCCGCGCCCGCCCTCCTGACAGGCTGCGGCTTGATTGGGTGTTTTGGCAGCTACAGCGTATAATTGTCGCTGCGCGCCCGCCTGGGAGCCTGCGGCCCGATTTGTTGTTTTGGCGGCTAGCGCGTAGAATGGCGATGGTTGCGTGCCCTCCAGCACCGGCGTCAGACCGCATCCTTCGACCGCTTTCGGGGCCCAAGCAGGCAGCGCCGCCGCGCGCATCCGGCCCGGATTTGCCACGCAACATTGGATGCGGGTGGTTTGTGGGCGCGGCCGCCCAGAAGGATCGCAGCTGGCGTGCGCCAAGTGCGGCTCGGCCGGCCCTGTGCTTAGGCCCGATGATGCCAGTCGACCACCCGGTCCTCAGCGCCTGCCTCGAAGCCCTCGCTCCGCGAAGGGCCGGACACAGTGGAAAAGCGGAGTTGCTTGCCGCCAAGGCTTAGCTGGATAATCGATAAGAGTTTACAGCGATGAAGCATCAACCTCATGATCTTCTCGGCCGCCGCCACGACCCGCGTATCGCGATCTTGGTCTGTTTGGCGGCCTGCCAGCTACCAGCGCAGTTGGCCGGCCAGGGCGGCATCGTTCCGCAGCCGCCGCCCACCGCGGTCTACTGGAACCGGCCGCCGCTCCAACCCAACGCGTTCGCGCCCCTGCCGCTGGGCTCCATCAAGCCACGCGGCTGGCTGCGCCGTCAGTTGGAGATCCAGGCTCGAGGTCTGAGCGGGCACCTGGACGAGTTCTGGCCCGACCTCGGTCCTAACTCCGGCTGGCTGGGAGGAACCGGCGAAAGCTGGGAGCGCGGCCCATACTACACCGACGGCTTGGTACCGCTGGCCTTCCTGCTCGAGGATCAGCGGCTGCTGGCCAAGGCCCGCAGATGGGTGGGCTGGACGCTGGACAACCAGCGACCCGACGGCGCCATAGGCCCCGATCCCGCTCGCGGGCGGTATGACGCCGCCTGGCAGGCGCAGGACTGGTGGCCCAACATGGTCATGCTGAAGGCGCTGACCCAGTTTCAGGAAGCCACCGCTGACCCGCGGGTCATACCGCTGCTTACCCGCTACTTCGCCTACCATCTGGCGCACGCCGATCAGCGCCCCTTGATCCGTTGGGCGCAGATGCGCTGGGCCGAGGAGGTCCTCAGCCTCGTCTGGCTATATAACCGCACTGGCGATCCGAAGCTGCTCGAGCTCGCCCGCAAGCTCAAGGCGCAGGGCTTCGACTGGAACTCACATTTCGCCAATTTTCGCTACACGGAGAAGATCCGACCCGAACAAGCCAATCTTTCCACGCACGTGGTCAACAACGCCATGGCGCTGAAGACCGCCGCCGTGTGGTGGCAGATCTCGGGCGATGAGGCCGACCGCCGGGCCGCCTATCGGATGCTGGAGGTTCTGGATCACTACCATCTTCATCCCAACGGCGTGCATAGTGGCGACGAGCACTACGCCGGTCTGGATCCCTCCCAAGGCACCGAGACCTGCGCGGTGGTGGAGAGCATGTTTTCCTTCGAGATTCTCTCCGCCATCCTGGGCGATCCGGTGTTCGGCGACCGGTTGGAGCGAATCGCCTACAACGCCCTGCCAGCCCCCTTCAAGCCCGATATGTGGGCGAGGCAGTACGATCAACAGCCCAACCAGGTGAAGTGCTCGATCGACAAGAACCGTAACTGGACCACCAATCGTGCCGACGCCAACGTATTCGGCCTGGAGACCAATTTCGGCTGCTGCACGGCGAACATGCACCAGGGATGGCCCAAGTTCGTGGCCCACATGTGGATGGCGAGCCGCGAGCAGGGCCTGGCTGCCATCGCGTGGGGGCCCGCGCGGGTGGACGCGCGCGTGCGGGGTGGCATCGCCGTAACCGTCCTGGTCGACACGGATTACCCATTCGATGAGACCGTTCGCCTGCGGATTTTCCCTGAAAAGCCCGTGACGTTCCCCTTGCATCTGCGAATACCCGGGTGGGCCAGGCGCGCCGCCATCCGCATTGGGTCGGCGAAGCACTCCGGGGTAAAGGCGGGAGCCTTCCATCGCATCGAGCGTCTTTGGCGCTCCGGTGACTCAGTCGAAATCGTGTTCCCCATGGAGTTCGAGGTAGAGCGGCACTGGCGGAATTCCCTCGTTGTGAGGCGGGGCCCGCTAGTGCTAGCGCTGCGGATCGGTGAGCGCTGGATCAAGATTGCGGGCGAGGAGCCACACGCCGACTGGGAGGTACATCCCATCACCCCGTGGAACTACGGGCTGCTGATCGATCCCAGGACGCCGCCGAAATCGCTCAAGCTCGAGCGGCGCCCCGTGGGCACAAATCCCTTCGACGTCGCCCAGACGCCGATTCTGGTCCGCGCCAAAGCGCGCCGCATCCCGCAATGGACCATGGTGAACAGCTCGGCGGGGCCCCTGCCGCCGAGCCCAGTGCGCTCGGACGAGCTGGACGAGGAGGTCACCTTGGTGCCTTACGGGGCTGCGAAGCTACGGCTGACCGCCATTCCGGAAATTGCCCAGTGACCGCGCGACTCTGCGGGCTCCCGGTGGGCAAGGGTCGTGGACGAACCATCGCCCGCCAGCCGGAGGCTGCCGGGCGGGCGCGCACTCAGCCTCGCCCCGTCATACGCGCCGGTCGGCAAACATCAAAGCAGACCGGATGCGGCCAACCGGGCACGCACGACCTCCCCGCTGTGCCACAAATGCGACAGCCGCGCCGGTCAATTTCAGTTGGGCAGCTGGCGCGGGAAGCCTCCAAGCACGTGGTGGCCCAATTAGGAATTCGCGAGGCGGACGATTCCTTGGAAGTGCCTGCGTCGCCCGGCGAGTGCGGTGGTTTTGCGACCTGCTCGATCGCCTTGGCGGACGGTGTGCTTTGCGCGGCACCAAGTGTACCGTTCATCTCCGCGAGCGCAAGCCGAGGCTCCTGCCCGGAGTCGGGTCAGGACCAAGACGCGTAAAGTCGATTCATGGCGCGCTCGTTGCCATTGCCCGTTTGGTTGTACCGCCCGTTGGAAGCCTTCGCCCGCACGGAAGGTCTGGGGGGCATATTACTGGCAGGCGGCGCCGCGGCCGGCCTGTGGTGGGCCAACTCGTCCTGGCAGGAATCCTATCGCCAGCTTTGGGCAACGCCGATTCGGCTCGGCGCACCCGGCTTGGGCCTGGAGAAGCCTCTGCTTTTGTGGATCAACGACCTGCTCATGGCCCTCTTCTTTCTCCTTGTAGGCTTGGAGATCAAGCGCGAGCTGGTGGCGGGCGAGCTGAACTCCTGGCGCAAGGCTGCCCTCCCGGTCGCGGCAGCGTTGGGTGGAATGGCGATGCCGGCCATGGTTTTTCTCGCCCTGGCAGGCGAAGGTCCGCTGCGGCGCGGTTGGGCGATCCCCATGGCCACCGACATCGCTTTCGCCCTGGGCTGCCTGCGTGCACTGGGATCGCGGGCGCTGGCCAGCCTGACCGTACTGCTGAGCGCCTTGGCCATCACTGACGATGTGGGCGCCATCCTGCTAATCGCTTTGTCCTACGCCGGGCGCCTTTCCGCGGTCGCCTTGCTGGTGGCAGCCGCGCTCACACTGGTACTGGCGATGGATGAACCGCCGCGGGGTGCGGTCGCCGGGCTGGTATCTGCTGGTCGGCTGCTTCGTCTGGCTGGCCGTGCTCGCCTCCGGCATCCATCCGACCATCGCCGGGGTGATCGTGGCCTT
>JBMFPL010000082.1:10534-11126 GCA_049969115.1 Bryobacteraceae bacterium
CGCGATCCCTGTCGGCACGCGCTCTTCGCAGGCCGAGTTGCTCGAGAGCGCACAAGCCTTGCTCGAGGAGGCCAAAAGGCTAGCGGGATCGGCCCGCACCGATTCCCTGCGTGCCCTGCGATACTGCCTGAGGGAAGGGGAATCCCCGTTGATAACCCTTGAGCACACACTTCATCCCTGGGTGGCCTTCGGCATCCTTCCCCTGTTCGCGCTCGCCAACCCAGGAGTGGATCTGGCAGGGCTGACGCTGGAGCGTATGGCAACCCCCGTCGCGGGCGGAGTTTTTCTGGGCCTATTCTTCGGCAAACAATTGGGGATCCTCGCGGCAAGCTGGGCTGCGGTGAGGGCCGGGTGGGCAAGTCTGCCCGAAGGCGTCGGATGGCGGCACATCCACGGCTTAGGGATGCTGGGGGAGTCGGGTTCACCATGGCGCTGTTCACCGCCGGCCTGGCCTATGGGGAGGGCAGCGCACTGCATCAGGAGGCCAAAATCGGCATCTTTGCGGCATCGCTGGTTTCCGCTGCGGCAGGCATGCTGGCGCTCGGCGTGCGCGGGCCTTCGGCCAAAGGCCGGGCCAGTTGAAGGCGACCAC
>JBMFPL010000083.1:0-11052 GCA_049969115.1 Bryobacteraceae bacterium
ATGCCGGCGCCTGCTGGAAGCGTGGCCCGGCTATCCCGACAAGCGCCGTTTCCCCTTGCTGGCCGCCTACGACCACGTGCTCAAGTGCTCGCACCTGTTCAACCTGCTCGATTCCCGCGGCGCCCTCAGCGTCACCGAGCGCGTGGCGGTCATCGGCCGGGTGCGCAAGCTGGCAGTGGGTGTGGCCGTGGCCTGGCTGGAGCAAAACCGCGCGGAGGCAGAGGCGTGAACAGGTTGCCCTTCCTTCTGGAGATCGGGACGGAAGAGATACCCGACTGGATGATCGTGCCGGCTCTGGAAGACCTGCGCTCCGCGTTCGAGCGGCTCGTGGACGAACAGGGGCTGCGCGGCGAGGGGCTGGCGGTCCTGGTGGATGCCACGCCCCGGCGGCTAGTGCTGCGCGCCGAGAATGTGCTGGCGCGGCAGTCCGACCGGGAGGAGTGGGTCCTGGGCCCGCCGCGCTCGGCCGCCTTCAAGGACGGCGCCCCCACGCCCGCGGCTGAGGGTTTCGCCCGCAAGATGGGGGTCGCAGTCGCCGACCTTCAGGTGCGCGAAACGCCCCGGGGCGAGTACCTGGCCTGTCGGCGCGCCATTGAAGGCCGCTTGGCGCGGGACATTCTGGCCGAAAACTTGCCTGGCCTCATCCTTGGGATTCACTTCCCCAAGACCATGTATTGGACGGGCAAAGGTGGGCCGCGCTTCATCCGCCCCATCCGCTGGCTGGTGGCGTTGCTGGGCGATGAAGTGGTCCCCTTCGAGCTGGCGGGTGTGCGCGCGGGCGACGTTACACGCGGCCACCGGCTGCTCGGTTCCTCGCGGATACCCGTGACCATCACCTCTTACCTCGACGAGTTGCGGCGCAACTATGTGCTCGTCTCCGCCGCGGAACGGCAGGAGAAGATCGAAAGCGGGATCGCACAATTGCTGGATGGAACCGGTCTGCGGCTGCGCCCGGATCGCGCCCTGATGGAAACGCTCGTCTACCTGACGGAGTACCCCACGCCCATCCTCGGGAGTTTCGATCCCGGGTTTCTCAACCTGCCTGAAGAGGTGCTGGTTACGGTCATGCGCCACCACCAGAAATACTTTTCACTGGAGGACGCTGCGGGCAGGCTCGCTCCTCACTTTATCGCGGTGATGAACGCCGCCGCAGACCCTGAGGGTCTGGTCCGGCAGGGCAACGAACGCGTGCTGAGGGCTCGCTTCAACGATGCCCGGTTCTTCTGGGAAGTGGACCAGCAGAAGAAACTCGAAGAGCGGGTGCCCATGCTGGCCCAGGTCACTTATCAGGCGAAGCTGGGAACTTACCTCGACAAGGCGCGCCGCATGGTGCGTCTGGGGCGGCGGCTGGCGCGCATGCTCAAGGCCGACCCGCGCCCGGTCGAGCGCGCTGCCCTGCTGGCCAAGTGCGACCTGACCACCGAGATGGTCAAGGAATTCACCGAGCTTCAGGGCATCATGGGCGGCCTTTATGCGCAGCGGCAAGGCGAGCCCGAGGAAGTCTGGCGGGCTATCTACGAGCACTACCGGCCCGAGAGCATGGAGGACGCCATCCCCGGCACCCTCACCGGCTGCCTGGTCTCGCTGGCCGACAAACTCGACAGCCTGCAAGGTTGCTTCCGGGTAGGCCTGGTTCCGAGCGGCTCGCGCGATCCCTTCGCGCTGCGGCGCGCGGCGCAGGGCGTGGTCCGCATTCTGGTGGAGGCCCGCTTGCCGTTGCCCTTGCGCCGCCTGCTCGGCCGGGACCAGGCGTTGGTGGAGTTCTTCGAAGACCGGTTGCGCTACTACTTCCGCGAAGTTTGCGGGTTCCGCTACGATGAAATTAACGCGGCCCTGGCCGCGGGATGGGACGATTTGACCGACCTGGAAAGCAGGCTGGCTGCGCTTCAGCAAGTCAGGCCGACCGAGAACTTCGAGCCGCTCGCGGTCAGTTTCAAGCGCATCAAGAACATCCTCCGGCAGGCGGGCGCGACGCCCGCGGCGGCCGAAAGCCTGGAGGTCCGCGAGGACAGGCTGGAGCCGGGACCCGAAGCGGAGCTCTGGTGGGCGTTCAACAAGTTGCGCCGCCAGGTCCGCGGTTACCGGCGGCGCAAGCAGTACCGCGAAGCCCTGGAGGCGATCGCTTCGCTGCGGCCCGCCGTGGACCGGTTCTTCGACAAGGTTCTGGTCAACGCACCGGATCCGGAGATCCGGCAAAACCGGCTGAACCTGCTCAGTTGGTTACTGGGCGAGTTTTCATCCATCGCCGATTTTTCCGAAATCGTAACTACACAAGAGGAGAAATAGGGTATGCCAAAGTACGTTTATGCCTTCGGCGGCGGGACAGCCGAGGGTGACGGCACCATGAAAGACATACTGGGCGGCAAGGGCGCCGGCCTGGCGGAAATGTCGCGGGCGGGCGTGCCTGTGCCCCCCGGCTTCACCATTTCCACCCAGGTCTGCAACATTTACTTCGAACGCGGCGGTGAGCTGCCTCCTGAAATCGAGGAGGAAATCCAGCAGCATCTCCGCCAGCTCGAAGAACGCATGGGCCAGAAGCTGGGCGACCCGGAGTACCCGCTGCTGGTCAGCGTGCGCTCCGGCGCCAAGTTTTCCATGCCCGGCATGATGGACACCATCCTCAACCTGGGGCTCAACGACGTGACCGTGAAGGCGCTGGAGGCCAAGACCGGCAACCCGCGCTTCGCCTATGACTGCTACCGGCGCTTCATCCAGATGTTCGGTAACGTCGTGCTGGGGATCCCCAAGGAAGAGTTCGAGCGCATTTTCGAAGCGCGCAAGAAGAAGGTCAAGGCGCGCTACGATACCGATCTGACGGCTGAAGATCTCAAGGCCATCGTCGAGGAGTACAAAAAGCTAGTCGAGAAGAAGACCGGCAAGCCCTTCCCCCAGGACGCGCATGAGCAACTGCGCATGGCGCGCGACGCCGTGTTCCGCTCGTGGTTCAACCCCCGCGCCCAGCACTATCGCAAGATGAACAAGATCCCGGACGATCTGGGCACCGCGGTCAATGTCCAGGCCATGGTCTTCGGCAACATGGGCGAGACGTCGGCCACGGGTGTGGGCTTCACGCGCAACCCCGCTACGGGCGAGAAAGAATTCTACGGCGAGTTCCTGATCAACGCCCAGGGCGAGGACGTGGTGGCCGGCATCCGCACGCCCAAGCCCATCAAAGAGCTGGAGACGCTCATGCCCGAGGTCTACCAGCAGCTCCGCCAGATCACGGCCATGCTGGAGCGCCACTACCGGGATGTGCAGGACTTCGAGTTCACCATCCAGGAAGGCAAGCTTTACATGCTGCAAACGCGCAACGGCAAGCGCACCGGCCCGGCCGCGGTCAAGATCGCGGTGGACATGGTGGAAGAGGGCCTCATCACTAAGGAAGAGGCCATCATGCGCGTCGAGCCTAACCAGCTCGACCAGTTGCTGCACCCGATGATCGCGCCCGAGTCGCGCAAGCAGTTGCAGAAGATCGCCGAGGGCCTGCCTGCATCGCCCGGCGCGGCCGTGGGCCGCATCGTTTTCACGGCCGATGACGCGGTCGCTCAGGCCAAGAAGGGCCCGGTCATCCTGGTGCGTTCGGAAACGGTGCCTGACGACATCCACGGCATGGAGGTGGCCAAGGGCATCCTTACCTCCCGGGGTGGCATGACCAGCCACGCCGCAGTGGTGGCGCGCGGCATGGGAACCCCGTGCGTGGCCGGCGCCGGCGCCATCGAGGTGGACGAGCACAAGCGCCAGATCAGGGTGAAGGTCGGAGAGCAGGTCATCACTCTCAAGGAGGGCGACTGGATCTCGCTGGACGGCTCGATTGGGGAAGTGTTCGCTGGCCAGGCCAAGACCGTGGATCCCGACCCCACCTCGGGCGTCTTCGCCAAGTTCATGAGCTGGGCCGACGAGTTCCGCGGCTCTTTCGGCGTGCGCGCCAACGCCGACATCCCGCGTGACGCCCAAGTCGCCCGCCGTTTCGGCGCCGAGGGCATCGGGCTGTGCCGCACCGAGCACATGTTCTTCGCGCCGGACCGCATCCCGCACATGCAGGCCATGATCATGGCCCGCGACGAGAAGGAGCGGCGCAAGGCGCTCAACAAGCTACTGCCCATGCAGCGCAAGGACTTCATCGGGCTGTTCAAGGTCATGGACGGCTACCCGGTGGTCATCCGCACACTCGACCCGCCCTTGCATGAGTTCCTGCCCAAGCGCGAGCAGCTCATGGTGGACCTGGCCAGGCTGCCGCACGCCGACATGAAGACCAAGCGCGAGATGGCCGAGCGCTACGGCGTCAAGGTCAGCGAGCTCAAGAAGCACCTGCCCGAGCTGCTCAAGCGGGTCGAGGAACTCCACGAATTCAACCCCATGCTCGGCCTGCGCGGCTGCCGGCTGGGCATCACCAATCCCGAGATCACCGAGATGCAGGCCCGCGCCATCTTCGAGGCGGCGGCCGAGTGCCACAAGCAGGGCATCAAGGTGATTCCCGAGGTGATGATCCCGCTGGTGGGCAGCGTCGCCGAGCTCGCGCACCAGAAGGAGATCGTCGTGCGGGTGGCCCAAGAAGTGCTCGCCAAGCACGGCATTACCGATCTCAAGTACATGGTGGGCACCATGATCGAGGTGCCGCGCGCCGCGCTGACCGCTGATCAGGTCGCCCAGGAGGCCGAGTTCTTCAGCTTCGGCACCAACGACCTGACCCAGATGACGCTGGGCATCTCCCGCGACGACTACGTGAAGTTCTCCAAGATCTACGAAGAGCGGAAGATCTTCAAGGCCGATCCCTTCGCCGTCCTGGATCAGGAAGGCGTGGGCAAGCTGGTGGAGATGGGCGTCAAGCTGGGGCGCCAGACGCGGCCGGAGCTCGAAGTCGGCATCTGCGGCGAGCATGGCGGCGAGCCGAGCTCGGTGGAGTTCTGCTACCGCGTGGGGATGAACTACGTCTCCTGCTCGCCCTACCGGGTGCCCATCGCACGGCTAGCTGCCGCGCAGGCCGCCATCGCTGCCAAGGCCGCCGAGGCCAAGGCCGAGCTGATGCGAACGGCGTAACCGGCCCGCGTTCCCTGCCGGCCCGGCGCCACTGCGTGCCGGGCCGGCATTTTAGTTCGGAGGCGGAGCAAAACTTCTTCGGGGCTCGTGCGGCCGCCTGATGCCGCTCCCTGCCTGGCTGTCAATCGAGAGCCGGCAGGCACTAACAGGATGCTGAAATAAGCTGTTTGGTCACAAAATCGACTGCGTAAGTCAATGATGTTATGTACGGGCGTAAAGGAAACGTGGGGTATTTCAGCATCCTGCTAACCATCGCGCGGTCAAATCCCCGCCGCGCCCTCCCGAGAAGCCGGCGGGGCGCTACCGCCCGGGCTTGACAGCGAACAGGTCCGTCCGCGTCCTCCCCCCTTCGGTGATGCGCGAAAGCGCGTAGACCGTTCCATCTTTGCCCACCGCGATCGAGTTCACGTAACTGGGCCGGTCCCCGTTCTCGAAAAAGATCGGGCCGTGATCTTTATATGTGCCCGTGGGGATGTGGTAAGTGACCAGGTGCAAGTTTTCCCTTCCCTTGGACTCGCCCATGGCGGTGGTGGCTTTGCCCGTCACGCGCTTGCCTCCTTCATAAATCGGTCCGCCGGTGAGGTAGTAGATCGTATGACCGTCCGGCCCCAAGGTAAACCCGAGGTAGCCGTAGCTGAACTGATCGAACATCCCTGCTCGCTTGGAGGGCTCGGAGGTGATCCGTTCCAGCACTTCGACCCGCGGCCCACGCGGATCGAAGGCAAAAAGGTAACCCGAGTTGCCGTGGACCCCATAAATGCGTTTTTCCGGGGCGTACCAGAAGGTCTGGCGCCAGTTATAGCCCATGTGGCCCGGCGAAGCCGGTTCGTACTGGCCGAAGTAATCCTTGCGCAGGTCCTCGCCCTGCACGATTTCCACGGCGTCCTTGTCGTAGACGTAGCGCAGGATCTGGCCGTCGGCGTTGCTGAAGTAGGCCGAGCCGTCCTCGGGATCCACCGCGATCGAGCGGCAGAGAGTCCGGTAGTCCGGCCCGCGTCCGCTTTCGCCCTTGCGCGCGTACAGCCCGAGATTCTTCCACTCGCGCCGGGCCAGATCATAGCGGAAGAAGTAACCCGTCGGCCAGGTGATCCCGTAGATGCGGCCGCGGCGGGTGTCCATGTTCATGGTCAGGATGCCCTCGCGCTCCGGCGCCACGCCGAAGTCCTCGAAGGTCCGCGACTTCATGTCGTAAGCCAGCAGGTGCCCGCCGGGATAAGGTTTGTAGCCCGGCGGCGGCACGCCCATGGTTTCCATGCCTTCCTTGATCGTGTAGTAACCGATGTGAGTGGCGAAATAGAGCTTCCCGTTGCTCTCCACCGGCGTCACGTGAACCTTGCCCTGGGGGATCGCCTTTAGGCCCGTTTCCCCGCACGCCTCGGTGATGTCACCGAGGTATTCGATGCGGTCGTGTACCGGGTCGTAGACGAACATGCGGGCGCCGACATCCAGCGACTCGGAACTCAGGATGTAATAAATTCGCGCGTCGCTGCCCCTCACGATGCCGTTATAGGTGTCGTGGGCCTCGGGAAAGCCGGAGTTGAAAGCTCGCGCGCGCAACAGTTTTGGCCGGCTGGATGCCGGCTGCGGCTGGTGCGTACAAGCGGCAAATAGAATCACAAGCGAACTGAACAATAACACTTTTCTCATGGCCAGCATACCGACCCACCATTGTACGTGTTTGGCGGCGTGGGTAGCTCGCCTCTCCCGTCCCGGCGATGCGCACGGCTCGTTCATTGTCCCGGCCGCCACCACGCATAGATCGCAGGTACCCGCGGCAACTCGCTCGCTCCGAGCACTGCCAGGGCGTCACGGGCACGCGCGGTCTCCCCGGCGCGCACCGTGTGCCCGAACAGGCTCAGGTACAGCGAGTGATACGGCTCATCGTGATGGGGCATGGCGACGGCAAAGCAGCCCTCCGGCTCGCTCATGAGCACGGCGATCAAACCAAGGCCGTCGGCGCGACGCACGGCCAGCGGTCGCGCGAGCTGTGGGCGCACGGACCATTCGACGGGACTGGGCGGGATCTTCCAGCGAGCGTCGCGGACCAGCCCGAGGGCGGCCGCGTCGCGCGGGAAGACTTGCCAGACGCCGCGTTCGGCGCGGCCTCGACCCAGCGGGACGGCCCGCCAGCCAAGGCCGCGGCGAAGCTGAAGTTTTTTGTGAAGTAGCACGCCAGAATCAACTCGAGATCGGCAAGATTTTCGCGAGCCGTAACCCGCGTTTCGACCTCCGCCATCTCCGGCGATCGCCACCGGTAGACCGCTCGCAGCTCGAAAGGCCGCTCGGGCGTGGCCAGCCAGAAAACTTCGACCTCTTTGTGAGGGTTCAGACGCGCCTCCCCCGGCCATGACCAGGCGCCTTCACCGTAGCGCCGCCCGCGTGAATACCCCGTAGTGGCTCAACAGACCCATGCTGCTGGAAAGCTCGATCCCGTGCCCCCGGTGCGCCACGCGCGTCAGCCCGATCGCCCGCCCGCCTTCCCGCAGCTTCCCGCGCAGCTTTCCGGTATCGAAGACGAATTCCGAGCCCGAGGCCTCGAAGCCCTGCGAGGCCTGTCCCTAGCCGTGTGCGCTGCCGAGCAGAACGAGGGCGCCCGCCCACGTCACCAGTCTCATCACAGCAGCCTCGTCACACCGGGAACGAACACCGGGTAAATCCCCTCCGCGTCGGGCTTGACCGGCGGGTCCATGTCCCTGCGCACTTCCTCGGGGCGCGGCGGGTAGTAGAAGTCCGACTGGGAGATCCTCTGCCAGGTGATCTCCTCGCCCGTATAACAACTGATCTGGCCCATCACCGCGATCAGAGTGCTGCGCACCATGTAGTCTCCGTTGTTGATGGGCTTGCCCGAGCGGATCGCCCGGAACAGCGCCACGTGCTCGAGATCGTAAGGATTGGCCTTGGGGCCGCTGTACTCCCACCTAGTTTCCCCTTCGATCCGCATCTGAAGCAGGCTGGCGCGGCCTTTGGTACCGAAGACCAGGCTGGAGGTCTCGTTGTAGCAGTTGGGAATGGTCCGGCAGAAGGCGTACACGCGCACCTGATTGGGGAACTCGTAGACCACGGCGTGATGGTCGAAGACGCTGCCGTAGATTTCCCCGCGCAGGGTCGAGCGCCCGCCCATGCCGTGGCACTTCAAAGGAGCGGCCTCGCGCAGCACCCAGGAGGCGCGGTCCAGGTTGTGGATGAGCGACTGCGGCACGTCATCGCCGGAAAGCCAGTGGAAGTGGTACTGGTTGCTTCCCTGGTATTCGACCTCGGTGAGCCCCGGCCGGCGCGGGTACAGCACGTATGGGGCGCGCAGGAAGTTCTCCTCGATAGCCACCACATCGCCGATGGCGCCCTCGTGAATGCGGCGCACGGTTTCGATGTAGCCAGGGTGGTAGCGGCTGTGCAATCCCGACACCACGCACAGTCCCTTGCGTCGCGCCAGCTCGCAAGCGGCGGCGACCACCTTTACGCCCGCCGGGTCAATGGCGTGGGGCTTTTCCACGAATACGTGCTTGCCGGCCTCGATGGCCGCCTTCATGTGCAAGGGGTGGAACTTGGCGGCGTTGGCGATGATGACCACGTCCGAGCACTCGATGACGCGCCGGTAGGCGTCGAAACCGGTGAAGCAGCGGTCATCGCTGACCTCCACCTGATCGGGCTTCTTCAGCTTGAGCGCGGTGCGTTTTTCCTGGACGCGGTCCATGAGCAAGTCGGCCATGGCCACCAGGCGTACGCCCTTGTCGGCGTTCATGGCGTTCAGGGCCGCCGCCTCGCCGCGCCCGCCACAGCCGATCAGGCCCACGCGGATGACGTCGCTGCCGGCCGCGTAGCCGGCAGCAGCGGGCAACCATCCCAGTCCGGCTGCCGCGTGCCCCAAGAAGCTGCGTCGCGACTCTGGCTTTGGAGCGTTCATGGTCAGCTCCCCCTCCGCAACAGTCTAGTGCAAACCGCGAGATGGCGCAGCTTCAGCGTTCCACCGCGTATTCGTGGACCACGGTCCCCTGGACGTCGTGATGCCTGAAGACGAGGCGACTGCGCCCGCCTGCCCGCTGAAACGTCACCGAAAGGAAGCCGCCCGCCACGCGATGGAAGCGGTGGTATTTGGGGTCGTAGCCTGGCGAGCCGCCCGCGTGCTCGTTGCTGACCGGTCCGCAGGCGAACTCGTGGAGGCCGGTTTCAGGATCCACCGAGTGATACTGCCAGTGGCGGTCGCCGGACACGACGAAGAAGTTGGAAGGCCGGTGCTGGCGCACCCACTGGCGGAACTCGTTGCCCTCGTGAGCGAACGCCTTGTTGGAATGGTTGTCGCGTTTGTTAGGCCGGTCTGGGCCAACCAGCGGTGTCGGGCTGATGAGCAGCTTGAAATCTGCATCGCTGGCCAACAGCGTCTCCTTCAGCCACTTCTTCTGCTCTGCGCCCCATATGGTCTTGTCGGGACCATCAGGCGCGTTGTTGGGGGAACGAAAATCGCGACCTTCCGTAAGCCATATTTCCAGCCCACGCCCCCAGCGGAAACGGCGGTAAGTCCGCTCGCCCATGGGGACCTGTTCGAGAAAGATGCGCTGGCCGTCGGCGAAAGTCATGGGCAACATTTCGGGCGCGTCCATGCCCGGCCAGCAGTCATCGCGAAGCGTGTCGTGATCGTCCTTCTGCCAGTAAGCCGGCGTTTGCAGGAGGAAGGCGACGTGGCGCGGCAGGCTCCACATCCTCTCCCAGTGGTATCGGGCCAGGGCCGGGGTGACGGCGCGCGGGTCCTCGTTGTCGTAGTAGACATTGTCGCCCGTGATCACGATGAATCGCGGTTCCAGCCGGCTCATGGCCTCGTAGATGCGGAAGCCCTGCTGCGGATCGTCCAGGTGCTGGTACATGTGGCCGGTGACTACCGTGAACAGGACGTCTGCATAACGCTCGGGCGGCGGCGCGGTGCGGAAGCGGCCGCGCAGCGGGGTGTGCACGGGCGAGCCCCCCGGCCCGGCAGTCTCGGCGGAGTAATAGTAGACCGTGTCGGGTTTCAGCCCCGTCAAACGGAACTGATGCGAGTAATCGCGCGCCGCGCTCACCTCGACCCACGGCGTGCTTCTAGCGTCGCGCAGGTCCTCGCGGGTCCCGTAGCGCAATCTGACGCGACCGGGCGCGCCGGGGCATGCCCCCTCCAGTTGCTCGACGCGGATCCCGGGCGGAAGCGGCGGGCCTACCGGGCCGCGCCGCACGATGCCGCGGTTGTTTCGGGTGCTTTCTGCTGTGACCCTCATCCAGACGATGGCCGAATCCGGAGTCACCTCGCCTACGCGAACGCCGGTGGCCTGGCGCGAGCCCTCCGGCAAGGAGAGGCCCAGTAAAAGTGCGAATGGAACCATGAGCATCGCCCCAGATTATGGCATGCCGATGGGACGGTGATGTGGCATGCTAGCGGTGACGTCCCCTGTGAGCACCCGGTCCGCGCGCGCTTCGTGCCCAGGCGAGGGGGATCACGAGCACCCCGGAATCAGGGCAGGCGGCTCAAACTGCGGTCGCCGCGGGCACTTCTATGCCCAGTTGGAAGTCTTGCTCGGGAAGAGGGAGACCTACCTGACCATCCGTGACCTCGATGGCTCGGCCCCCGGCCTATGCCCGCCAGCGCGCGCCGTGGCGCGGGCCCAAGCGAAGCGAGCGCCCGTGAACCACCAGCGTTGCCTCCACTCCCTTCAGGCCCGCGAGAAGATGCGGGCGCACCCTCTGGCGGCTGTGCTGGTCGGCGTCGATCTCCTGGAAGGGGGCGTGATGGGCGTCGAGCCGTAGCACGAACGCGGGTGCGATCCCCTCCAAGTCGCCGTTTCGCACCAGGACCTCGCGGAAGAGAACCGGATCGTCCCAAGGACACAGAAACGCTCTTCGATCCGGCACGGCCGGGCCTGCACCATGATGGGTACCGGATCGGCGTGGTCCCGGCAGATCCGGGTGTGGCCCGATTCCGGACAATAACTGATCGCGTCCAGCCGCAGGCCGAGCAGCAAGTTGTTCCGTCCGCGCTCCATGCGGAACAGCAGG
>JBMFPL010000084.1:0-11018 GCA_049969115.1 Bryobacteraceae bacterium
CGTACTCTTCAACGTGGCTGGGATCAACTACCGACATGCGGCCGAGACTTACCCGGAGGAGGAACTGGACGAAGTGCTGGGGGTCAATCTCCGCGGCAATTACCTGATGGCCCAGGCCTGCGGGCGGGTGATGATCGAGCAGGGTGGGGGCAAGATCGTCAACGTGGCCAGTTTCCATGCGCATTTGAGCCTGGCGGGCATGGCGCCTTACGGCGCCAGCAAAGGGGCCATCGCAGCCATGACGCGTGCGCTCGCGGTAGAGTGGGCGCGTTACAACGTGCAGGTGAACGCCATCGCGCCGGGCTTCATCCAGACGGACCTGAACAAGGCGTTGTGGGAACAGGAAGAGATCCGCAAGTGGGCGCTGGAGCGCACGCCGGCGGGAAGGCTGGGCGTGCCTGCGGATTTGGTGGGTGTGGCCTTGTTTCTGGCCAGCGCGGCCAGCGACTACATGACAGGCCAGGTGCTCTACGTGGACGGCGGGTTGACGGCGGGGCAGACCTGGCCGCTGAGGGTGCCACGATGAAACGCATTGCGGTGTTGACTTCGGGCGGCGATGCGCCGGGCATGAACGCGGCCATCCGTGCCGTGGTGCGCACGGGCCTGGACAAGGGGTTCGAGGTCTTCGGGGTTCGCCACGGCTACCGGGGGTTGATCGCGGGCGAGTTTTCGTTGTTGACGGCGCGCGACGTGGGCGGGATCATGCAGCGCGGCGGCACCATTCTGGGGAGTGCGCGCAGCGAGGAATTCCGCACCGCGGAAGGGCAGCGGGAGGCCCTGCGGCGGCTGGGGGACGCCGGCATCGAGGCTTTGGTGGTGATCGGAGGGAACGGTTCGCAGACGGGATCGTACGCCCTGGCAAAGGCCGGCTTTCCCGTGGTCGGCGTGGCCTCGACGATTGACAACGATCTGTACGGGTCGGAGATCACGCTGGGGGTGGACACCGCGCTCAATATCGCGCTGGAGGCTATTGACCGGCTGAAAGTGACCGCCTCGAGCCACCTGCGTGCGTTCGTGGTCGAAGTCATGGGGCGGGATTGCGGGTATCTGGCGTTGATGACGGGAATCGCTGGGGGCGCGGAAGCCGTCACGCTGCCCGAAGTGGAGACGGATCCGGAGCAGATCGGGGCCGAGATCCGCTCCGCCTACGAGCGCGGCAAGCCGCATGCGCTGGTGGTGGCGGCGGAAGGAGCGCGGTGGAACGCGGCTGCGCTGGCGGATTATTTCCGGGGCCGCAAGGAATGGCTGGGATTCGAGTTGCGCGCGACGGTGCTGGGACACGTGCAGCGCGGCGGGACGCCGACGTTCGCCGACCGGATGCTGGGCACGCGTCTGGGGGCGGAGGCGGTGGAGCGGCTGGCGCGCAACGAGCGCGGCGTGCTGGTGGGCGTGCAGAGGGGCGAGCTGGTGACCACACCGCTGGAGGAAGTGGTGGGCCGCAAGAAGCCGCTCGATTTGAGTTTGCTGCGGCTGGCCGGGATCCTGGCGAGGTAGAGCGAGAGTCATATATCATGGGTGGGATCGGTCTCGAGGCGCAGCCCCGGCGATGGTGCGGGGCGCGTGTTCAGGCTGCAAACATTGAGAGGTCGTGGGGGCTTTCATGAGAGCTGCAAAGCTGGCGAAGATCTGCGTGGCGGCGGGCCTGTTGGTGGCGTCGGGCTATGTGCGCGGGCAAGCGCAGCCAGGCGGCGCTCGCCAACGGGTGATCATAGGCTTCAACCATCAGCCGGGCGCTTCCGAGCAAGCGCTGGTGCGGGCGGCGGGGGGCGTGCTGCGGCATGCCTACCGCATCATCCCGGCCATCGCCGCCGAATTGCCTCCGCAGGCGATCCGGGCGCTGGAGAATCACCCGGCGGTGAGCGTGATCGAGCCGGATGTGCCGGTGCATGCCGTGGGCGAATACGACAACTCGTGGGGAGTGGTGAAGATCGGGGCTCAGGCCGTCCACAACAATGGCAATAAAGGCACGGCGGTGAAAGTTTGCGTGATCGATTCGGGCATCGACACCAACCATCCCGATCTCTTCGCCAATTACAAAGGCGGCTGGGACTTCGTGAACAACGACGCGGATCCGGCCGACGACAATGGGCACGGCACCCACGTGGCGGGGATCGTGGCGGCGGCTCTGAATGGTGCGGGAGTGGTTGGCGTGGCCCCGGAGGCGTGGATTTACGCTTACAAGATTCTGGATAAGAACGGGTCCGGGAGCTTCAGTGACGCGATAGCAGCCATCGAGCGGTGTATCAGCGAGGCCGGCCCGGGCGCGATCACCAACAACAGCTATGGGGCGGGCTCGGATCCGGGCACGCTGGTGAAAGCGGCTTTCGACAACGCTTACAACAATTACGGGATCCTACACGTGGCGGCGGCGGGCAACGCGACGGGGGCGATCTGCAACAGCGTTTCCTACCCGGCGCGCTACGACTCGGTGATCGCGGTGGGGGCCACGAATTCGAGCGATCAAATTGCGAGCTGGTCGTGCCGGGGGCCCGAGGTGGAGCTGTCGGCGCCGGGCGTGAGCATCCTTTCCACGTACCCGGACGACGCCTATGCGACGGCGAGCGGCACCTCCATGGCTTCGCCGCACGTAGCGGGCGTGGCTGCGCTGGTTTGGGCCGGGAACCCGGTGGACCAGAACGGGGACGGCGCGGTCAATCAGGTTGATGTGCGGCTATGCTTGCAGCGGACTGCGCTCGATCTGGGAACAGCCGGCCGCGACAGCGCATACGGATTCGGGCGGGTGCGAGCGGAGGCTGCCGTGGCCGCGTGCCAGAGCCTGCCTCCTGTCGAGACCCCGCCGGCGGCGCCGAGTAATTTGAAGGTGACGGCGACGGGCCGCAACTACGTGAATCTGGCCTGGCAGGACAACTCGACCAACGAGACGGGCTTCGAGGTCGAACGCTGCACGGGAACGGGCTGCACTAACTTCGCTCTCGTCGCCAGCCTGGGGGCCAATACGACCAGTTACACGGACGGCGGGTTGGCGCGAAAGACCACTTACCGCTACCGGGTCCGGGCCCGTAACTCGGCGGGGCCCTCGAGTTACTCGAACGAAGTGACGGCGACGACCAAGTAGCAGCCGTCATTGGTCCGCACGGCGGGCTCGCCGCGTTGCCAGTCGCAGAGAAGGGAATCGTGGTGACAGGCAGCATGTGCCGCAGGGAGTGGCTGCGCCTGGCGCTGGCGGGCGCTGCCGGTGCCGCGACTCCGACGCCGCCGGCGGTAAACACCAAAAGGTACGAGACCCCTTACAAGTACGGGAGACTGGTCCTTGCTGCTTCCGGGGAAAGCGGGGCGTTCGACAGCCGCGCGGTGGATTGCCCGTTCGTGTTCTGGCACGAAGGCCAGTACTACATGCTTTTCGTGGGTTTCGACGGGACGGGTTATCAGACGGGGCTGGCCAGCTCGCGCAATCTCACGGAGTGGAAGAAACTGGGCTGCATCCTGCGACGCGATCCCTCGTCGTCCATCACTCGCTACAACGTGGCCATGAACTGGATTCTGCGGGAGAACGATTTGCGATCTCCCGGCCGGCTCAAGAAAGTGAACGGGCGGCTTCTCGGGGTCTTTCATGCATATCCGGATCCCGGATACGAGAGTGGACCTGCGGTGATCGGGTTGTGCTGGGGCCGCAGTCTTACCGAGTGGGAAATCGGCGAAGTGATCCTGCGGCCAGAGGACGGCGCCGGGTGGGAGCAGGGCGGTTTGTACAAGCCGTGCCTGCTGGAGCACGAGGGAACCTACTATCTCTTTTACAACGCCAAGACGCGCAGGCTGCCGCGCGAGCAGGGAGGCGGCTGGCGAGAGCAAATCGGGGTGGCGACGTCACGGGATCTGAAGCGCTGGACGCGTCACGCGGGCAACCCCATCATTCGCAACGGCCCGCCGGGAAGCTGGGACGAGCGCTTCGCCAGCGACCCCTGCGTGCTGCTGGAGGACGGTCTCTGGGTTTTCTTCTATTACGGGCTGGATGGGAGAGGCGTGGCGCGGGATCTAATCGCGGTGGGCAAGGATCCGTACCACCCGGAGAAACTGGACAGCATTCTGATTGACGTCGGCCCGCCCGGTTCGGTGGACTCCACTTACGCTCACAAGCCGTCCGTGGTCTGGCACGAGGGCGCGCTCTATCACTTTTATTGCGCGGTTTCAGGCCGGTGGCCCCACGAAGTGCGGGGCATTTCCGTGGCGCGCTCGCGCCCGTGGGGCTGAGGCGGCGCCGGGCGGGGCTGCCGATGCCGGGCCGGCGCCGCCTGGGGGTTGCGGCCCGCTTGCTGGGTTGTGGCCGCCGGCAACGGCGCTTGCGCCGAGGCCAGTCAGAACAGGAAGCGGAGCGATGCCTGGCCGACACGGGACGTGCGCGCTCCGGTGATGCTGCCCAGCGCAGCGTTGACCTGCTGGCCAGTGGCCGGGTTGAAGTGCACCGTCGTGTTCAGCGAAGAGAACTGGGTGTGGTTGAAGGTGTTGTAGGCCTCGAAGCGGAGCTGGAGGCGGTATTCCTCGTAAAGGGGGATGAGCTTGTTCACCGCCAGGTCGAAGTTGTTGATGCCCGGTCCGCGGAAGACCATGCGGGCGGCGTTGCCGAAGGTGCCCAAAGCCGGCAGGGCGAAGACGTCGGACCGGAAGAAGTGGGTGAGGGTGCGCTCGCTCTTGGGCAACACGGGATTGGCGAGTACGACTGGGCGAACGCCGTCCCCGCCACCGGGGATATCGAGACCGGTCGTGGTGGTAAGGGAAACGCCCCGCGGCTCGCCGCTGACAAAGGAGGCGATGCCGGACAGTTGCCAGTTATCGCCGATGGCGCCTGCGATCCTGTTGTTGACCAGCCTGGTGAGCTTGGGCACTTCCCACAGTCCGTGGATCTGCACGATGTGGGTCCGGTCGAAATCCGAATTGCCGTAGTTCCAGACGCGGCGCGAGGCCCACTGGGCGATGGAAGACCAGTCGTTAGAGCCGTAATCCATGCTCTTGGACCAGGTCCAGGAGGCGCCGAACTGCAAGCCGCGCGTGAAGCGCCGGTTGACTTGGAGTTGCATCGAGTTGTAATTCGAGCCGGTGGAGAATTCGTCAATGGTGACGCTGGAGTAACCCCGGTAAGGAGCGAGGAAGACGTCGCTCAGGGGACGGCCGGTGGTGTAGTCTCGGCTGGTGGGCAGGAAGCGGAAGCCGTAGGGCAGGGTGTTGATGTTGCGCAGCGCGAGCAGGTGACGGCCGAGCGCTCCCACGTAGGCCAGATCGAGGACCGTGTTGAAGCCGAGGTTACGCTGGATGCCGAGGCTGAAGTTATAGACGCTGGGCACGTCGCCGGGCACAGCCAGGCCGGCGGTGGAGACAGAAAAGAGCGTTCCGGCGCTCTGGAGCAGCGTGGAGAAGGTGCCGTAGTAAACGATGGGGGTGTACTGGACGGGCGGGGTACGCGCCACGTTCAGAAGGAGCACGCGCTCGCGGGTGTTGTAGAAAATGCCGAAGCCGCCGCGAATGGCGGTTTTGCCGTCGCCGAAGACGTCGCAGGCGAAGCCGAAGCGCGGGCCCAGCAGCACGCCCTGGTGCTTCATGAGGCCGCGGTCAATGGTCTTGCCGTCGTCAATCACCATTCCGTTAGCGGTGTTGCCTGAATTGGGGACGATGGCGCCGATGAGCACGGCGGGCGCGGTGGCGGCGGTCACCGGGTCGTAAGCGACGCGCTGACCGCGCTCGTTGAGGAGCGGATAGTAGAGTCGCGGAGCCTGGCCGGGGTCCCAGCGGTCGGGCATGAAGCTGGCGGCGAGGGATTTGGCGTCGGTGTAGGGCCGGTAGAGGGTGAAACGCATGCCGTAATCCAGAGTCAGCCGGCGAGTAACCTTCCAGCTATCCTGGAGGAACCACTCCAGAGTGTAGCCGCGGCCGTTGGTTTCCACGCGCGAGCTACTTTCCTGGTAGGAGCGGAAAATGCCCATCAAGGCATTGACATAGGCGTAACCTGTATCGAGCGGGTTGTTGCTGTCGCTGGTGAAATCGAAGTCGCCGAAGTTGGTGCCGGCGCCGCTGGAGAAGTAGCGGACACGCTCGAAGAACAGGCCGGCTTTGAAGGTGTGGAGACGCCAGACCTTGGAGATGCTGTCGGAGAAGTTGAAAACCGTGTCCACGCTCTTGGTGGGGAAGCGGCTGTCGGTCACGAAACGGGCGGCGGCGGTGATGCCGCCGAAAGTAGCCCACGGGATCAGGTCGATGACGTTGTACTGGGGGTAGAACTGGGGGATGTTGATGCCGTTCTTGGAGCGGCTGACCCGGTCCAAGTCGGACTGGCTGTAGGGCACCGCAAGTTGCCTGGGGTGGTGGATGCCGAAGTTCAGTTCGTTGACGGTAGTGAGATTCAGCGGGTAAGTGAGGTTGATAACGCCGGTGTCGTCGTCATAGCGGTTGAGGGATTTGAGCATGCCCCAGGCGGCGCCGGAAGCGGCTCCGGGGATGAGGTAACCGCTTTGCTCGAGGCGGAAGTTAGAAAGCCGCGTATACATGCGCAGCCGGACGGTTATGTTGTAATCCACGCGGTAGACAAGGCTGGTGCGGTCGGCGGGGATGACTTCCTGGAAGGTATAGTTGTAGGCGCCGCGACTGACCGCAGGGTCCACGTTGGGCAAAGGGAACAGCGAGAGCAGTTTCTGGCCGTTGGGATCGATGCGATTCGGGGGCACGATGTTGCCCGGGAAGGGTGCGCGGTTCTGGGGGTCGCGGATGATGGTGTTGGGAAGCTGGGCGGAGAAATCTCCCCTGCGCTGGGCCTCGGTGGGCACGGTCACGTTCTGAATGGACTGCGGGGTTTTGGTCGGCAGGCCTTCGTGGGAGAAGAAGAAAAAGAGCCTGTCCTTGAGCCTGCCGGCAGGGACGGGTCCGGCGAGATTGTAGCCCCAGGTGTTGTAGCGGTAGCGGGGCTTGGGCTGGCGGTTACGGTTAGCGAAGAAGTTATTGGCGTTGAACATTTCGTGGCGCTTGTAGAAGTAAGCGCCGCCATGGAAGTCGCGGGTTCCCGATTTGGTGACGACCTGAATGAGAGCGCCGGCGGTGCGGCCGTATTCGGCCTGGTAGTTGGTCATGAGGACCTTGATCTCGCCTACGGCGTCCAGGTTCATGGGTGCGCCCATCACCTGTTCGCTGCCCAGATCGTTGGTAGAGACGCCGTCAATGGCGACCGTGGGGTAACTGATGCGCATGCCCTGGATGTTGGTCATGGGCGTGCGACCCAGCGATTCCATCTCACTGGGCGGGACGACGCCCGGCAGGACCTTGACCAGCGTGAAGAAATCCCTTCCCCGGGCCATGAGAGCGTTGATCTGGCTGCTGGTGAGGACGGCGGCACGCTCGGGGCTGGAGACCTGCACGGGCGTGGCTTCGGCGGTAACCGTGATGGCCTCAGTGATGCTGCCCACCTCGAGCACGAACTGGCCGGCGGAGAGTCGCTCGGAGGCGGTGATGTTGAGGTTCTGCTTTTCGACCTTCTTGAAGCCTTTGGCTTCGACGGTAACGGTGTAGCGGCCGGGCAGGACGGCGGAGAAAACGAAGTCACCGGCGGCGTTAGTCTGCTGGGAGCGGCGTTCGGCGGTGGCCTCGTTGGTCAGCGTGACGGTGGCGCCGGGGACCGGCAGCCCGCTTGGAGTCCACGACGGACCCGCTGATATAGCCGCTCACCGCCTGGCCAGGGGCCAGGGCGGGAAGGAGAAGCAAGCAGACAGCCAGCAGCGCGCTGGCCGAGGCAATTGGGTGACCCTGGTGTGGCATCATCGTGGTCCCTCGGCGCGCCATGTGAGACAGAGACGCGTGGCGGCGCGCGTTTCAATCAGGAATGTAACTGCAAGGCGGGGCAGGGGCAACGGGGTTGTGCGCCGGGCCACCTTTGTTCCGCATGCCGGAACAAAGGTGGCAGGTAAAAATCATGAGTTTAGGCAACCTCGGGCTCGGGGGATGTCGGCCGCCGTTCCGGATTGCGAAACGCCGGCCGCGCCCTCAGAACTCCACCCGCGGGTTGCACTGCAAGACCCGGCTCGAGCCGAGCTGGCTGCGCACCTGGCCAAACGTGGTGCTGGTCGGGTCGGTGTCCGGCGCGGCGAAGTTGGTGTGGTTGGTGGCGTTGAGGGCATCCAGCGAGACGATCAGCTTGAGGGTCTCGCGCAACGGGAAACTGCGCAACAGGCGCAGGTCCCAGTTGCGGATGCCATCGGCGCGGATGCTGTCCAGCCGGACCGGGAATACACGCACGTGGAAGGCGCCAGGTTGCAGGGCGCTGCGCCCTTCGAAGCCCACGAAGCCGGCAGGGATCGCGCCCGTCCCCTTGTAAGCGATGGAGGGATCGAGCCAAAGGTGGATATCCTGCGCGTGGACCTCGTCGTGGCGCGCAATTTCGGCCAACTTGCCGAGGTCGCCGTAAAAGAAACGGTTGCCCCAGGTGGTGGGCGGACCGGACTGGTACTGGTAGATCCAGCTTATCTGCCAGTCGCCCGCCACCCAGCGCAGGGGATGGCGCGCCAGCCAGCGACGGCCCCCTCCGAAGGGCAGCTCGAAGATACCGCTCCAGACGAAACGGTGCGGGCGGACGTCGGTGGGAGGCATCACGCTGGGCCTGGCGTCGAACTCATTCAGGTAAGTGTTCTCCTCACGCTCCTTGGCGCGGGTGTAAAGGATGGCGGTTAGGAGGCCGCGAGAGAAACGCTTCTCGATCTGGAGCTGGAAATCGTTGTAGAAATCCACCGCGCGGGCGGACTCGAAGTCGCCGCCCGGCCGGATGCCGGTGAGCGTACCCATTTGCGGAAAGCTGCGCAGCAGCGCGTTCTTGCGGATGGTGGTGGAGGTGAACAGGCTTTGGGTGCGCAGGTAGTTGTACAGGAGGGGAGCGGATTGGGCCAGTGGCGCCAGATTCGAGATATGGAATGGGTTGGGCACGTTGCGATTCATGTCATCATCGACCGCCTGGACGCGCGTGTTGCCCTTGGCCCAGTATTGTTCGGGCAAGTAATTGATGCGCGGCGGGTTCCAGAAGCGGGCGCGGGCGCCTGAGTAGGCCACTTCGACGACGACCTGCCCGGGCAACTGCCGTTGCAGGCCGATGCGCCAGCGCTGCTGCCAGTCAGGGCTGAAATTCCACGGGATGGCCGAGAAGCTGCGGCCCACATTGGCGATGGAACCCAGTGCGTTCTTGTAGGGCATGTCGAAGCGGGTGCCGTCGGCGCGCACGGGGAAGGGGTCGTGCATGGGCGTGCGGGCGGCGCTCAGATTGCCGGCCTCGCCGACGCCGCAGCAGAAACTGAGCCCGTTGTCGGTGCTGATCACCGTGGTGGTGGGCTGGCTGTAGCCGTACTGGCTGGGGCGCACGGTGTTGAGCGGGTTCAGGGTGTCATAGAACCAGCCATAGCCGCCGCGCAGAGCGGTTTTCTGGTCGAGCAAGAGGGCTGCCCCCAGGCGCGGCAGCAGCTTGTGGGTTCCGGCGGTGAAGGCGTCGCGCCGAACGCCCAAATACTCGGTGCTGCCGACGACCTGGAAGGCCGAAGGGGGCAGCTCGGGCAGGGGATTTTTGGCGTAGGCCGCGGCGACCAGATCGCTGATGGGGAGCTTGGCGTCGTAGAAGAACTCGCCGCCGATGCCGCGGTTGAAACGCTCGCGGATGCCGGTCTCGCGTTCGTACCGCAGCCCGAGGTTGAGCGTGAGCCGGCGATTAACGCGCCACTCGTCCTGCAAGTAGAAGGCGCGATAACGGTTGGACCAGAAGGCGGAGTCGTTGGTGTCAATGGTGGCCGTGGTGGGCAGGCCCATCATGAAGGCGCCGAACTCGAGACCATAATTGGAGGCGGTGGTGGTGCCGTCGGTGGCGCGCATGTAAGTGTTGGAAAAGCTGAAAGAGCCGGCCGAGTAAGCGGGATCGAGCAAAGGTTGCCAGTAACGGCGCTCCGACCAGCCGTACTTCAGGGTGTGGGCTCCGCGGATGGAATGCAGGCCGGCTTTGAGCTCGAGCGTAGTTCCCTTGCCGCGGCGCGATTTGGACGGGTATTCGCGGCTGATGGACTGGAGGTTGTTGAAAGCGATGCGCGGCAACTGGGTGAAGGGGCCGGCCTTCTCGTCGAGATATTTGGGGAAGCCGGCGTCGGTAGGTTTCAAGGAGGCTTGCACGGGGATGACCAGGCCCTCGATGAAGCGATTGAGGCTCGCGCCGAGATCGAGCAGATCGGCCGCGCTAATGGTCCACATGTAGGTTGCGCCCCCTCCGACGTTGACGCGGTAGCCGCCGCCCTCGGCGAGGCCAGGCAGTGTGTCTTTTGCCCAGTCGCCGGTTTTATCGTGCCGGCGCGACCAGTGCCACCTCAGGTAAGCGCGGTGGGAGTCGGAGATGTTGTAGTCGTAGCGATTCAGGGCCGAGTGGAAGCGGTCTTTCTGGCCGACGGAAGGATCGAAGTGGTTGTTCATTCCTTCCGGGGTAACGAAGCCCGGCGTATTGGTGGGCTTCGGGTAAATTTTCGAGTAAAAGCTGAAGACGGGGTTCAGAACGGGTATTCCCTTGTTGCCCGGGAAGGGCGAGCGCACCACGCCGTTGCCCTCGCGCCGCGCCGAACGGGGATCGTAGATGGTGTACTTGACGGCATCCACGGCGAGGATGTCGGAGAAGTCGCCTGCGTACCAGGACTCGTGAGGCACGGAGCGGGGGCCGGTGCCGGCCGAATCGATGGCATAGCCGTTGTAGGTGACGAAGAAGAAGAGCTTGTCGCGCCCGTCGAAAAGGCCGGGGATGCGGACGGGGCCGCCGAGAGTGGCGCCGAAGTTGTTGGAACGGCCGCTGGGTTGCTTGGGATCCCCGGGTTTCTTCGCGCCGGAGCGGAGTTGGGCTTCGTAGGCCAGCCGGGTGAAATGGGGGGTGGCGTTCCAGCGGTTCTGCCAGTGCTGATCGAACAGCGAGCCGCGAAAGGCGTTGGTGCCCGAGCGACTGCTCACGTTGACCACCGCGCCCGAGATTGCCCGGAACGGCGTTGAAAGTCGCGACCCTCGGTAGCTTCATAACTTAC
>JBMFPL010000085.1:0-10977 GCA_049969115.1 Bryobacteraceae bacterium
GTGGCGTACTCGCCGGTCAGCTTGTAACGGACATAATCCTTGGGCAGCAGGATCTTCTTCAGCCGCGCGAAATTCTCCGGCTCGTGATCGCGCACCCAGAGCAGCTTGGGCAGCGTGAAGCCGGTGAGCACGGGATTGGCGGTGTAGCGTAGGACAGCTTCGCGTCCCAGTTTCTGGTTGACCCAGTCCACCTGCGCCTGGCTGCGCTGGTCGCACCAGATCAGCGAGGGCCGGATCACGCGTCCCGCCTCGTCCAGCATCACCAGGCCGTGCATTTGGCCCGAGAGCCCGATGCCGCGCACCTGCTCGCCGGTGATCCCGGCCTCGGCCAGCACGCCGCGGATAGCCTGCTGCGCCGCATCCCACCAGTTCTCGGGCCGCTGTTCGGCCCATAGCGGGCGCTCCATCCGCATTTCCTCGTGGGGCGCCGTGAACCCCGCCCGCACGCGCCCGCGTTCATCCACCAGCAGCGCTCGGCTGCCGCCGGTTCCGATGTCAATTCCCAGCCAGAACATGGGCTCATCCTCCTCGCCAGAACCAGCTCGGATCGGCTGCGGGAGCGAGTCAGCTTCCGCGCCCTTGCGCGCGGGCCTGAAAGGGCAGATAGGCCGCGCCGTAGAGGCCCGCCTCATTGCCTAGAATGGCCTTTTCGATGCGCGTAGGAGAGTGGCGATACACGTACGAGCGGCGGCGCACTTCCTCGAACATGGCTGGGGCGAAGAACTCCCAGGCGGGCAGCATGCCGCCGCTCAACAGATAGAGCGGGAAGTTGAAGGTATTCACCAGATTGGCCAGGGCCACCCCCAGCGCCTGCCCCATCATCCGGAAAACAAAGCGCGCTTTTTCGTCGCCCTCGGCCGCCAGCCGATAGACCTGCTCGGAGGTGAGGTCGTCACCCAGGCCCATCAGCTTCGCCATGGCGCTCACCGCCGTAGCTGAGGCGTGTTTTTCCAGGCACCCGGTGTTGCCACAGCCGCACGGGTTGCCCGTGGGCACCACGGTCATGTGCCCAAGCTCCCCGGCCATCCCCACGCAGCCGTGCAGCACGCGCCCGCCGACGATCACGCCGCCGCCGATGCCCGTGCCCAGGGTGAGCAGCACCAGATCGTCCACATCGCGCCCGGCGCCCATCCACTTCTCGCCCAGCGCGGCGGCGTTGGCGTCGTTCTCCAGGATGACCGGCGTCTGGAGCAGTTCGGAGACCTTGTCCCGCAGGGGGTAATCGTCGAAGCCGGGAAGGTTGGGCGAGCTGGTGATGACGCCCTTCTCCATGAGAATGAACCCGGCCGCGCCGATGCCCACACCGGCCAGCTCGCCGGCGCCCAGTTCGCCTTGGATTTGTCGGACGGCGGCCGCCATGTCCGCGACCACCGCGTCTGGCCCCCCGCTCAGATTGGTGGGAACCGAAATCTTCTTGAGGATCCGTCCTTGGCTGTCCATGGCGGCCGCCCGCAGATTGGTGCCGCCCAGGTCAACACCGATCGAATATTCCGTCATCGCTGGAATAATAGCAGAGCCCGGGTTGTCTTCCGGGGCCGACGCGGTCCTCAGTTCCGCCGCTCGGGAAGCGCGGGCAAACGCGCCTCCTGGTCCTTGTACTGCAACTGGTAGAGCCGCCAGTAGATGCCGCGCTGGGCGAGCAGTTGCTGGTGCGTGCCGGTTTCGCGCAGCCGGCCTTTGTGCAGCACCAGGATGCAGTCGGCGCCCTGGATAGTGGACAGGCGGTGGGCGATGATGATGGAAGTGCGGCCTTCGGTAAGCCGGGCCAGCGCCTCGCGCACGCGGAACTCGGTTTCCGTATCTACGCTCGAGGTCGCTTCGTCCAACACCAGGAAGCGGGGATTGTGCGCCAGCACCCGCGCAAAGCTGACCAGTTGTTTCTGCCCGGTGGAAAGCCCGTCGCCGCGCTCGCGCAGCGGCTGGCGGAAGCCGAGGGGCAGAGAATTGATGAACTCCAGCAGGTTTGCCTGCTCGGCCGCCCGCAGCAAGTCCTCGTCGGTCACTGTCGGCGTGCCCAGCCGGATGTTATCCCCGATGGTGCCGGAAAACAGGTGGGGGTCCTGCAAGACCACTCCGAACTGGCGCCTGAGTTCACGCGGATCGAACTCGCGGATGTCCACGCCGCCGATGCGGATCGAGCCGCGTTGCACGTCGTAGAAGCGCAGCAGCAGGTTGACCAGCGTGGTCTTGCCCGCGCCGGTGTGCCCGACGACGGCCACGGTCTGGCCGGGTTCAATGCGGAAACTGACGTCCCGCAGCACCCATTCCTCTTCCTGATAGGCGAACCACACGCCGTCGAACTCGATGGCCACGGGACCCTGCGGGACGGGCCGCGGCGCAGCGGGCGCCTGGATGCCGGGACGCGTGTCCAGCAGAGCGAAGATCCGTTCGCTGGCGGCCATGGCGGCTTGCAGCAGGTTGTACTTTTCGCTCAAGTCCTGGATGGGCCGGAAGAACCGCATCCCGTACTGGAAGAACGCCACCAGCACGCCCAGCGTCAGGTCCCCGCCTTGCACGCGGAAACCGCCGTAGGCCAGCACCAGCGCCAGAGAAAGAATGGCCAGAAACTCGACCACGGGATAAAACCAGCCGTAGGCAGTGATGGCTTCCTTGAAGGCCAGCATGTGATCACGGTTGACTTGCCGGAAACCTTCCATGCTGCGTGCTTCGCGGTTGAACAACTGCACCACGGCCATGCCCGTGATGTGCTCTTGCAAGTACGCGTTGATGCGGGCGATGGCGGTGCGGATCCGGCGATAGCTGGCCATGGCTTGCCGGCGGAACAGCCAGGTGACCATGACGATCAGGGGCATCACTGAGAGCAGGACCAGCGTCAATCCCCGGCTCAGCCGGAGCATCACCGCCAGCACCAGGCTCAGCGAAAGCAGATCGCCCAGGATGCTCACCAGCCCGGAAGCCAGCAGTTCGTTAAGCGCGTCCACATCGGTGGTGACACGCGTCACCAGTCGCCCCACCGGGTTGTGGTCGAAGAAAGCCAGGTCGGCGCGATGCAGGTGCTCCATCAGTTGTCGGCGTAGGTCGTACATGGCGCGCTGCCCGGTCCACTGCATCAGGTAGGCTTCGGCAAAGCCCAGCGCGAAAGCGGCCGCGATCATCACGAGGTAAGCGAGGCAGAGCTGGCCGAGGCCCAGGTGCGGATCGCTCGCCAGCCATGAATTCCATGGCGCGGGTGGCTTGGCGACAGGGACCAGGTACCAGTCCACCGCTGCCTTGGTCAAAAGCGGCCCTACCACCTGAAAGGCAGAGCCGGCCAGCATGGCCAGCAGCGCCAGAATCACGGCGCCGGAGTAAGGCCGCAGGTAACCCAGCAGGCGGCGCATTAACCTACCGTCGTAAGCCTTGCCCAGTACCTCCTCGTCCACTGTGACCAATCTATCAGACCGAGCCGCAGCGTCGCCCCATCGCACCCGCGCCTGGCCGCATGTCGCTTTGCTAGATTGGGTTTCTGTGGACGGAGTCATCGTCGTAGACAAGCCGCTGGGATGGACCTCGCACGATGCGGTGGCCAAGATGCGCAAGCTGGCCGGCACGCGCCGTGTGGGCCATCTCGGCACGCTCGACCCTGTGGCTACCGGGGTGCTGCCGCTGGTAATCGGTCGTGCTACCCGTCTCGCCCAGTTCTACCTGCGCAGCGACAAGGTGTACGACGCCATCGTGCGCTTCGGCTACGCCACCGACACCTACGATTCCGAAGGCGAGCCGACCACGCCCATCACCGAGCCCGAACTGGACCGCGAGCGACTGGAAGAGGAACTGGCGCGCCTGAAGGGAACCATCCGCCAGATGCCGCCGCCCATCTCGGCCAAAAAAGTCGGCGGCGTGCCCGCCTATAAGCTGGCGCGCAAGAACCTCCCGGTCGAGCTCAAGCCGGTCGAGGTCAGCATCTACAGTATCGAATTGCAAGAGGTCAACGGGCCGGAGGCGCGCATCCTGGTGCACTGCTCCGCGGGCACCTACTTGCGCACCATAGCCCATGATCTGGGCGTCGCCATGGGTTGTGGCGCGCACCTGAAGACCTTGCGCCGCCTGGCCACCGGCGAGTTCACCATCGAGCGCGCCCGCACCTTCGAAGAACTGGAAGAGCTGGCGCAGCTGGGCCGGCTACGGGAAGCGCTGATACCGATGGCCCGGCTGCTGCCCGAGTTTCCTTCGGAGATCGTGGACGCGGTCACGGCGGGCCACATCCGGCATGGGCGCGATTTCCGCGTCTCGCCCTTCCACGTGCGGCCGGGCTCGCGCTACGTCAAGGCAGTCACGCAGGAGGGCGATCTGATCGCCATTGGCGAGGCGCGCCTGCCCAATCTCTATCACCCCATCATGGTTTTATAGCCGCGCGCCGCTTGCGCACCCAGCCCTCCTTGATCACCTGGCGCGCGCGTCCCAGCGCGAGCGCCTCCGAGGGTACGGGATCCGTGATCACCGAACCGGCGCCCACGTAGCAGTCGTCGGCCAGCTCGATGGGCGCGATCAGGGTGACGTTGCTGCCCACGAACACGCGGTCGCCGATGCGTGTGAGATGCTTGCGCTCGCCGTCGTAGTTGCAGGTGATCGTGCCCGCCCCGATGTTGACGCCCGCGCCGATGTCCGCATCCCCGAGGTAAGCCAGGTGATTGGCTTTCGATCCCGGGCCCAGCCGGGCGTTCTTCAGCTCGACGAAGTTGCCCACGTGCGCCCCCGCGCCCAGATGCGCGGCCGGGCGGAGGCGGGCGAACGGGCCGGCCCGCGAGTCGTCTTCCAGGTGGGCCTGCTCGATCAGCGTGTAGGGGCGCACGTCCACGCGCTCGCCCAGCTCGGCGTCACGCAAGATGGACCCGGTCCCGATGCGGCAATCGCGCCCGATCACGGTGCGGCCCAGCAACTGCACGAAGGGTTCGATCAGCGTGTCCTGGCCGACGCGGACGTCGCAATCCACCGTCACGGTTTCCGGCTGGCGGATGGTGACGCCTTCCAGCATCAGCGCGCGCGCCTTGCGGCGGCGCAGCACGGCGTCGGCCTCGGCCAGCTCGACCCGGGTGTTGACGCCCAGCACCTCGGCAGGATCCTCGACCTGGAGGGCGGCGACACGGTAGCCGTGGTGGCGGAAGACGGCGACGATGTCGGTGAGGTAGTACTCGCGGGCGGGATTGTCGGGCCGGATCTGATCGAGGTGGCGCCAGAGGGGCTCGCGGTGGAAACAATAGATGCCGGAATTGATTTCCCTCACCGTCAGCTCTTCCGGACTCGCCGCTTTCTGCTCCACGATGGCGCGCACGCCGCCCTCCTCGTCGCGCAGCACCCGGCCGTAACCTGAGGGATCCTCGAGCACGGCAGTGATCACGGTGGCGGCTGCATTCGAGGCTTGGTGGGCAGCGACCAGGCGGCGCAGCGTGGCCGCCGTCAGCAGCGGGCAATCCCCGTAGATCACCAGCAGCAGGCCGTCCAGCGACTGGAGCCGCTTGCGCCCGGCCATGACGGCGTGCGCCGTGCCCAGGGGCTCCCCCTGCTCGATGAATCCCACGCCGTAGCGCTCCACCGCCGCTTGCACCTGGTCGGCCTGGCAGCCCACCACCACGAACACCCGCTCCGGCGGTGCAATCTCGAGCGCGGTGCGCACCACGTGCTCGATGAGCGGCATGCCGCCCGCTTCGTGAAGGACTTTGGCCCGCCGCGACTTCATGCGCGTGCCCAGACCGGCAGCCAGAATCACGACGTTGACCGGTGCTTCCATGGATCACCCCTTGCCCAGGCGCCGGCGTCGCCCCTCGTCCGCCAGCTCCAGCACAACCCTGGCGACAGCCTCGGGATCGTGCCTGACCTTTTCGCCTTCCTGCAACAGCTCGCGCGCCAGTACCTTGACTCCCAGCCGCTCGAGCCTCTCCCTGTCCACTTCCACGGGCCGGGCTCGCCGGCGCGCGTACCGCGCGCGCAGCTTTTCGCTCACCGGCCGCGTATTCACGACCACGCAGTCCAGCCAGCCCTCGCCCGCGTGGCGGTAAATCGCTTCCACGTGATCGGCGGCCGTGAAGTGCATGGTTTCTCCCGGCTGCCACATCAAATTGACGAAGTACGCTTTCAGGGCGGGCGCGTTGCGCAACGCTTCCGGAATGCCTTCCACCAGCAGGTTGGGAATCACGCTGGTGAACAGCGAACCGGGCCCCAACGTGATCACGTCCGCGCTGGCGATGGCCTCCAGCGTTTCGGGCAGGGGCTTCACCCGCCGCGGGTGCAGCATGACGCGGCGGATCCTGGAGCGGCTACGGCTGATTTGCGTTTCGCCCTGCACGCGCGTGCCGTCCTCCAGCAGCGCTTCCAGCGTCACGTTCTGCGTGGTGGAGGGATAGATGCGCCCGGCGATAGCCAGCACGTCAGAGGAAACGCGAACTGCCTGCGGGAAATCGCCCGTGACGTCGGTGAGCGCAGTGAGGAACAGGTTGCCGAAACTGTGGCCTTTCAAGCCGCGCCCGCGCGGGAAACGGTACTGGAAGAGCCGCGAAAGCAGGGCCTCGTCTTCCGAAAGGGCCACCATGCAGTTGCGGATGTCGCCCGGAGGCAGGACGGCGAACTCGCGGCGCAAGCGGCCCGAGCTGCCCCCGTCGTCGGTGACAGTGACGATCGCGGTGATGTCCGCCAGCGGTCCACGCGCTTCTTCCGCCGCCCGGTCGCTGCCCGGTCGCCGTGGCGCGTACCGCTTCAGCCCGTGCAGCAGCGCGCTGAGGCCGGTACCACCGCCAATGGCGACGATCCGGTAAACATTGTCCGGCTGGCTCGGGGTGCCCTCGGCGGGGAGAGGCGGATTCATTTCCGTTCGGGCCACAGGCCAGTTACCGGCCGGAAGGATGGCGCTCGGGCTTGAACAATTCCGCCAGCGGCGCCTGGTCCAGGAAAGGTGCGAAGTCTGGATCGTTGCGTGCGGTGATGCGGTTGTTGGGATCCAGCTCGATTGCCCGCTGCATGCATTGGAAAGCGCCCACAGGGTCACCGCGCAGGCAGCGGCAGAGCGCCAAGGCATAGTAGAGGTGATCGCCGCGCGGGTTCTCTTCCAGCGCTTTGCGCAGGTGGTTCTCGGCTTCTTCCGCGCGGCGCTGGTTCAACAGGACGATGGCGTAGGTGTAGTGGTCCTCGGAGGTTCGCAGGACCGGCTCCTGTCGTGCGAGGCGGAGCTCGCACATTCGGACTCGCTGCCGCGCGGCATGCGCCATCTCCACCGACGGGCCGCGGGCGGCTGCTTCGAAACGGGCCCGGGCTTCCAGAAACTCTTCCGCTTGCATCAGGCGGATGCCTTCTTCGAAAAGGCGGGCCTGTTGCTCCAAGTCTGGCGCTTGCGCTGCTCGCCCGTCGCCGGCGCGGGAAGCGGGCGGCATGGTTTCCTCAGGCGTCTTCTCGCGTTGAGACGATTTATTCACTGCCATGGAAGGCGCTCCGGGCAGGACAGTCGCTCGGGCGCGGCCCCGCTCGGGATTGCCTCGGCGGCGCCCAGCCGGCCCGTCTACCTCCGTCGCCCCTCACGCAGAGTATTTCTTGTAGCAAAGGCCGGGTCGCCCGTTCAAGGCGCCGCCTCCCGCGCGGGCCGCGGAATCCGGCGGCGCGCCTGGACAGGCAGCCTCGGGGCATCCCCCGGTCAGAGAACTTTGGCCAGTTGGGCGGCAAAGGCGCTTTGAGGCTCCTCCGTTTTGCGCTTGGCGCGCCTGGCCTCTCGCCGCGCCTTCGCCTCCGCTTTTGCCTGCCCTTTGGCTTTGGGCGGCTGGGCGGGGTTGGCGCGCAACAAGCGGCCTTCTAAAGGGGCGCGGTCGAAGCGGCGGATGATCGCCTCCATTTCTTCCTGGTTGGGAGCCTCGATGAAGGCGAAGCCCTTCGACTCCTGCGTTTCGGGGTTCCGAATCACCTTGATGGAATCGGCGACCAGACCCTCGGCGGTAAGCCAGCTCTGGATGTCGTCCGCGGTGACCCAGGTCGGAAGGTTGCCGAGATAAATCGTGAAACTCATTAGGCGGTTTTGTTCTCTCCCGTAGTTGGAATGGTGGTGCGCAAGACGGGACTTTCCGTTCCCTGAGTTTATCAAAGCGCCGGGCGGCCCGCAAGCTGGCACGCACGGCTCGTTTTCCGCAGTGGCTTACACTTGAATCCTATGCGTCGACTCCCGATTGTCGTGCTCAGCCTGGCGGCCCTGGTCGCCCAGCAAACTCGTCCGCGCCTGCTCGTGTCCACCGCGTGGCTGGCGGCCAACCTGGGGCGGCCCGGGGCGGTGGTGTTGCACGTGACGCGCGATCCCGCCACGTACTTTAGCGGCCACATTCCCGGGGCCCGGTTGCTCGCCTGGGACCGGTTCACGACGACGCGCGGGGGCGTGCCTAACGAACTGCCGCTGCCCGCGGAGTTGGCCGAATGCTTCGCCGCGCTCGGCGTCAGCGACCGGGCCACGGTGGTTCTCTATGGCGATCCGCCCGGCCTGGTGGCCGCGCGCGCCTGGTTCACCCTGGATTATCTCGGTCACGGCGAGCACGCGGCGCTGCTGGACGGGGGCCTCGAGAAGTGGCGGGCCGAAGGCCGCCCGCTCTCGCAACAGCAAGAGCCACCCCCTGCTCGCGGCCGCCTGACCATCCGCTTGCGGCCGCAGGCCATCGAGCATTTTGAGCGCATCCGCCAGCTGGCCGACCGTCCTGACCCTTCAGTCTTGCTGCTTGACGCCCGGCCCCCGGCCGAGTATCTTGGCGAAAAACCTTCCGGTAACCCCCCGCGCGCCGGGCACATCCCGGGAGCGGTGAATTTCTACTGGCTTCCGTTGCTGGCAGGTCGAGAGATTCCTGTATTCAAGCCCGCTGCCGACTTGCGCCGCATGTTCGAACAAGCGGGAGCTGGTCCTGGCCGCAAGATCGTCACCTACTGCGGCTCGGGCGTGCAGGCATCGCTGGTCTATTTCCTTGCGCGCTACCTGGGATACGATGCGGCCCTCTACGATGGCTCCATCTCCGAATGGAATCTTCATCCCGACGCTCCGCTGGTAATCGGGCCCGCGCCCCGCTGAGACGCCTGGCCAGAGCCGCTGGCCGGCTTGCTTCCCGGCATCGCGGCGCAATACCATCGAAGGTTTCGCGGAGCGTTGGCTATGAGAAAACCCTGCCGGTTGACGCTGGTTGTTCTCGCCGCCGTCCTGGTTGTCCGCGCTGCGCCGCCGGGCGCTCTGGCTATTCGCGGCGCGCGGTTGGTGACCGTCAGCGGCCCCGTCATTGAAAAGGGCATCGTGCTCATCCGCGACGGCCTCATCGAGGATGTCGGCCCCGCGGTGCGGATCCCGCCCGACGCGTGGATCATCGAGGCCGAGGGCTTCACGGTCTATCCGGGCCTGATCGATGCGCTCAGTTCGCTCGGCCTCCCCGAGGCCGCCACCGCCGCCCCGGCGGCTGGGCGCGGCGCCACGCGTGCGCAGCCGCCGACGCCTTCTCAACCCCCGCCCCAAACGCCGGAGAGCCGGCCTGCCCAGGGTCCCGAAGACCGGCCTTCCAACACCAGTTGGCTGCGCGCGGCCGATCTGTTGTCACCTTCGGATAGCCGCCTGGAAACCGCGCGCAGCGCCGGCTTCACCACCGCGGTCAGTTTCCCGCAGCGCGGTATTTTCGCGGGCCAGGGCGCGGTCATCGCGCTGGCTGGCGAGCGCGCAGGCCAGATGGTGATCGCTTCCCCGGCAGGGCTGTATCTCACGCTGACCACCGCCGGCTTCACCAGTTTCCCGGGATCGCTCATGGGCGTGCTGGCTTACATCCGGCAGGTGTGCCTGGACGCCGAGCACTACCGGCTCGCCAGGGAATTCTACGCCCGCAACCCCGCGGGAAACCAGCGGCCGGCTTACGACCGAGCGCTCGAAGGAGTTCTGGAAGCGCCGCGCGTGCTGCTGCCCGCATCGCGCGCTGTCGAAATCGACCGCATGCTCCGTTTCGCTGCCGAGCTCAAACTCAACGCCGTGCTCTATGGCGCGCACGAGGCGCACCGCGTAGCGAGGCTGCTCACGAAGTCCGGCGTGCCGGTTCTGGTCAGCCTGCGCTGGCCCGAGCGCAGCCGCGACGCCGACCCCGAGCAGGTCGAGAGCCTGCGCGTGCTCGAATTCCGCGAACTGGCGCCTTCGACCCCGGCCGCGCTGGCCAAAGAAGGGGTCCGCTTCGCCTTCTACACCGATGGCATCTGGAGCCCGCGGGAGCTGGCCCGCGCCGTGCGTCGTGCGCTGGAGGCCGGGCTTTCGCAGCAGGATGCCGTTCGCGCCTTCACGCTGAGCGCGGCGGAAATTTATGGTGTTGCGGACCGGCTGGGCAGCATCGAAAAGGGTAAAATTGCCAACCTGATCGTCACCGACGGCGAGCTCTTTCAGGAGAAAACTCGCCTCAGGTACGTGATCATTGACGGCGTCAAATACGAGCCGTTGCCCGAAATGCCCGCCGAGGAAGGCGGCCGGGCAGAACCTTCCGAGGAGGTCGAACGATGACGCGCTGCTTGCTGTGTCTGACCGCTGCCTGCGCGCTGGCCTCACCTCCCATCGTCATCCGCAACGCGCATGTTCTCACGGTGACCAAGGGGAGCTTCCAGGGTTCGATCCTGATGCGCGATGGCAAGATCGTCGAGGCCGGCCCCAAGATCGCCATCCCCCCGGACGCCCAGGTGATCGAAGCGGGCGGCCAATACGTGATGCCAGGTATCATTGACCCGCACTCGCACATCGCTTCCGAGAGCACCAACGAGGGCAGCGTCTCGGTCTCTTCGATGGTTTCCATCGGGGACGTGCTCGATCCTGAGGACATCGCCATTTATCGCGCACTGGCCGGCGGTGTCACCACCATCGCTGTGATGCACGGCAGCGCCAATGCCGTGGGCGGCCAGAGCACCGTCATCAAGCTGCGCTGGGGGCGCGATGCGCGAGGCCTGCTGTTCGAGGGCGCACCTCCCATCCTCAAGTTCGCCATGGGCGAAAACCCCAAGCGCCGCGGCGCCATG
>JBMFPL010000086.1:0-8340 GCA_049969115.1 Bryobacteraceae bacterium
ACCCCCACCGCCGCCGGGCAGCAGGTCCGCCGCCCCGCCAGAGCCGCTGGAATCAGCACTGGTGGATGCCGTGCTCGTCCCGCTGGTGCTCGCCCGGGAAGCTGTGGAGGTCGACGACGAGGAACTCGAGGCGGAACTGGAGGTCGAACCGCTGGTGCTGCTGCTCGCGCTAGCGAACGTGCCCGAGATCGAGTAAGTACTGGAGGTTCGGGACGCTATGCTCACGTTTAGCCCGCTGCCGCCGCGGCTCCCGCGCAACTGCGGAGCCACCAGGCCGGCGTAGCGCTCCGGCCCAGTGACCCCGGTGAGGCGGATCGTCGCCTCGACCCGGCCCCGGTAAATCTTCGCCGTGCGGATTGGCGTTACCGTGGGTTTGGCTTGCCTGGCGGTCCTGAATGCCTGCCAGGCCCAGATGCCGCCCAGAGCCACCACCAGCGCGCTGATGGCCAGCCCCAGCGCAAGCCCCTTGCCCCGGCGAGGCGGATCTTGCTTGTTTTTCGCGTTATGGGTGCTCATGAGCGCTGTACGACGGGCACAAGTACCCTGCGCCGCGGGGGATCGCCGGCCCCGAAACTAAAAGACGATGGTAGCGCAGCCGAGGTTATTCCATACGGGGATCAAAAGTACTCAAGGGAGGGCCGGAGCGGCCGTTTTTGTCCGGGCGGCTGTCCGGTGAGCCTGCCGGCTCAACGCGATGGCGCGTGACGCCAGCAGGCGCAGGCGATTGAGTAGTTCGAAGGTCCTGGCGTCAGGATCGTTGCCGGGAGCGGCCCGCTCGCCGTACAGGCACCCGACCAGAACCCCGTCCACGACAATGGGAAACAGCCCCAGGCAGCTTATCCCTCGCTCGCGGAGTGCCCCCGCCTCTTCTTCCGACAGGGGGCTCGTTGCCGAGAGCAGGATGGCGCGGCGATTGGCCAGCGCCTGACTCAAAGGGCTAGCGCCCGGGGCTGTGGGCAGGCGCAGTCTCTCCCGCAAGCCATCAACCCCTTCGCCCAGGCCCACACGGCCTAGCAGGGTTTCGCTGGCGGGATCGAGCAGGCAGAACAGCACCCGGTCGAACACCTCGCTGCGGTAGATGGCTTCCAGGACCATGAAGATCACCTGGGTCAGTTCCCAATCCTTGCGAGCCAATAGGACCCATTCGATCTCGTTGGCCAGGTGTTCCAGCGCGGCCTGTCCGCATAGGGGAGCGCCGAGGGCGCCCGGTTCCGGCCGGGCCGCCAGTTCGCCCACCTGATCGAGGACGGCTTCTGCTTGTCGCTTCAATCTCAATTCGTCCAGGGGCACGCGCAGGATCGACAACGTCTCTTTGGTCTCCAGCAGGCCGGCCTCCACAATCTCGCGGACGCTGCGCTGGTCCAGACCCAGAGTGGGGCCGAACTCTTCGGTGAGCCGTCGCAGCCTGGCGCGCGCTGTGGCTGGCTCGCTGCGGTGCACGGCCACCGTCAGGTTGTGGCTGAAAGCAGTAATGGTGGCGAGCAATCCGGTCCCGCCGCGACCCGCCCCCCATGCCTGCGGATCCATGGTCTGGATCACCCTTTCCGGGAGGTTCCATTCCCGCGAGGCGGCTTGGGCCAGCTCCGGGTATGTGAAACCAAGAACGTTCAGAGACGCCTCGGGCTCGCTCAGCCGCCGCTCCTTCATGAGCAGCAGAATCGAAGCGTATTGGGCAGGCTGGTAGCAGGCCACCAGAACCTCGCCCAGGTTGTGGAACATGCCGCAAATGTAGGCTTCTTCGCGGCGAGGGTATCCGACCCGGGCCGCAGTTTCGCGGGCCTGTGCGGCGGTCAGCAGGGAAAGCAGCATCAACTGCTTGAGACCGGGCGAGTGCCTGTGGTAGTGGTCCAGCAGCAGAAGGCTGCCAGCCAGGTTCCGTATGGCGTCGGCCCCCAGCAACGCGACCGCGTGAGAGACGCTCACGATGGGTTTGCCGGAGCGGTTGTAGTGAGCCGAGTTCGCCGTCCGCAAGATCTTGAGGGTGAGGCTGAAATCCTTCAGGATGAGGCCGGTCAGGCGTCGCAGTGAGGCTTCCTCGTCACCGAGCGCCTGCATCAGTTGGGAGATCTGGTGGGCGAAGGCAGGAAAGTCCGGGCACTGGCGGATTTCGTTCAGCCAGGCAGCCAGGCGTTGCTGCCTGGCGGCCTTGCTGAGCATCAAGACAGAGCCATGCACCGGCTACGCCTCCTCATCACTCATCGCCCAGTGCCGGAAGGATTTGAGCCGGCGCGCACAGCGGGCAAAAAAGAGGGCGCTCCCGCCTGGCGGCGGGAGCGCCCCGGGTCCCGGACGGTAAGCAATCAGAAGGTGATGCGGGCCGAAAGCTCGATGTTGCGCGGGCCAACCTGCGGGCCGGTGATCTGCCCGAAGAAGGGGCTGGAAAGGTCGGTCACCGGGTTGCCCCGCCCGTGACGGTTGAACGGGTTCAGGAAGACGCCACGCAGCTCGAAGCTCTTGGCCTCGTCGATCTTCCAGGTTTTTTCGATGCCGATGTCCTCGCCCGTGTAGTGCGGGCCGCGGATGTTGGGCAGCACCGGGCCGAGCGTGCCCAGGCGCTGGATCACATTGCGCCCGCCAGGATGCACCGGCGGCAGCGCGAAGGCGTTGCGGTTGAGGTAAGCCACGCCGCCTTGCACGCCGCGGAAGTTGATGGGCGCGTCATGGTTGATGATGATTTTCTCGCCGGGCACCAGATCAGGCCGGGCGGCGCCGAACGGGTTGGAGACCAATCCGCCCGTGGAGATGGAAAGCGGCGTGCCCGAGCGGATCTGGTGGTTGGCGGTCAGGTTCCATCCGCCCAGGATCTGGTTGGCCACTTTGCCCAAATCCCAGCGCCGGCCCTTGCCCACGGGGACTTCGTAGATCCAGGTCAGCTTGAAGACGTGCGGATACCCATAGCCGTTGATGCTGCGCTCCAGCTTGCGGTTGAAGACGTCGGCCGCCGAGATGGCGTCCACCGCGCTCGGGGCCAGCGAGATCCACTTCGACCAGGTATAGGCGGCCAACACACCCAGACCCTGGCGGAAGTGCCGCGTCAACTGCATCTGGAGCGAGTTGTAAAGGGAGGTGCCGAAGTTGGCGAACTGCTGGCCGATGCCCGTGTACTGCGGGAACGGCCGCATGGCTTGAAGGACGGTTCCGGAGAAGCCGGAGAACGGCTGCGGGATGCCCGAGGCCGCGGTCCACGGGTCGGTGAGCATCTGGCCCATGGAGAGGAGCGTAGCCGGCAAGGCATTGAGGTCATCCAAGCCGTTGGCCTCCAATCGCGTGCCCTTGTTGCCCACGTAGTTCATCTCGAGCACGAAGGACTGCGGCAACTGGTACTGGAAGCCGAAGCTCCAGTTCTGCACGTAGCCCAAGCGATTGGAATCGCGCGCGTAGTAGTTCACGCCGGTCCCGTTGGCGATGGAGGGGTCCTTGTTGGGCAGGGTGCCGCGGAAATCCGGGTACCGATCGTGTAACCACATGACCTGCTCTTCAGCGAAGCGCAACGGCACCGTGGCCGAGCTGAGGGAAATCGTGCCGTTGAAGCCGTACCCTCCGGCGAAGCCCCAATTGTTGGCTATGGGCGCCTGAGTGTTAATGCCATAGCCGGCGCGCAGCACCAACTTGGGGCTGATGGCGTAGGCCAGGCCGAACTTGGGCGACATAAGCCACCAGTAGCGATCCTGGAAGCTCTTGCGGTTCAGCTCGTCCACCCAGACCAGGGCGCCGGGCCGGTTACCCGCCCGCGGGTTCTGGCGGTCGAAGCTAAAGTTGGCCTGCCGGCGGGCCACTTCGAACAGGCCGCCGATGGTTTCCCAGCGGAGGCCCATGTTGAGGGTCAGCTTGCGGGTGACCTTCCAGTCGTCCATGAAGTACCAGCCGGTGGAGCGCCAGCGATGGCCGAAGTAAGTGGTCACCACGGCGCGACTCGAACTAGCCACCGCGCCGAGCAGGAAACTGGCGAACGAGTGGCCGGTCTGGCTAGTGAAGCCAGGCAGGGCGGTTTGGGCTGGCGAGAACCAGAACTGGCCGGACTCCCCGCCGCGCGGGCGCGTGTTGTAGTAATAGCGCCGCTGCTCGATGCCGAGCTTGAAGTTGTGCGCGCCGCGGATAATGGTCACGTCGTCCTGGATGATGGTCGAGCCGTTGTAGCTGCCCCCGGCCAGGTGCGAGCCAAGCCGCCCGCCGGCGCCGATGCCGCGACCCTGGTAGACGGCGCCCGCCGTGAACCACAGGGCCGGGAAGTGCGTGCCGGGCACGTTCTGAAGGCCGATTTTCTGCGGCCAGCCTTGGTCCACGAACACGCTCTGGTTCTTGTTACCGAAGCGGTTGTAGCCGGCCGCCAGGTGGTTGAGCACCGTGGGCGAGATCGTCCAATCGTAAGCCACCCGGCCCAGCGTGCCCGGGGTCTCCTGCCACTGGTAAACGCCGGTGGGCGTTCCCGGGGGCTTGCCCCAGCGCCCGCCCGGCGAGTTGTTGCGGGCCCGGAAGTTGCGGTTGAAAGTCACCGCCAGACGATGGCTAGGTGAAAAGTTGTGATCGCCCTTCAGCGTGAGCATCTTCTCGCCGAACACGGGCGAGGAGGTGGCGATCACGGGGATGTTGTCCTGCATGGTGTCGAAAATGGGATCGGTGATGGGCGCCAGCTCGAGGATCTTCTGCGAGACGGGGCTCCAGCGGTTCTTCGGAACGATGTTGCCCGGGAAGGGATCCCGGACCCAGGTGTTGCCCACCTGCCGCGAGGTGGTAGGGTCGTAAACGGCGCCGAAGACTACCGGGCGGCCCAGAGCGTCGGTCCCGATCACCTTGCCCGAGTTGGCGTTACCCGTGAAGCTGGGATCGAAGAGCCGGGCGAAGTTGCCTTCCTTGAAGTCCTTGGTAGGCAGCGTGCCGAAGGAAGTCGAGGTGAAGTTGCGTACGCGGGTGTACTCGAAGTTGTGGAAGAAGAACGTCTTGTTACGCCCATCATAGAGGCGTCCCAGCCAGACGGGGCCGCCCACCGAGTAGCCGAAATTGTGCTGCTTGTAAGGCGTGCGCTTGATCCCGGCGGCGTTGTTCGACCAACTGTTGGCGCGCAGGGCGTCGTTTTGCACGTAGTAGTAGGCGCTGCCGTGCAGTTCGTTGGTGCCACTTTTGGTGGCGAAGTTGGCCACCGCGGTCTGCCCGCCGGTGTATTGTGCCGAGACCATGCCGGTCTGGAGCTTGAACTCGCTGACGGCTTCGGCGCTGGGCGAGAACTCGTTATTCGAGCCGCCCGTGATGTCCATCCGTCCGAGTGAGATGCCGTCAATCAGGATCTCATGGGAGAACAACTGGCCGCCCGAGATCGAGCCTTCCCAGGTGCCACCCACCGTGCCGGGCAGGGCGGTGAAGATGAACTGCTGGATCTGGCGACGGCCATCGCCCACGGTGATGGGCCAGGTATCGAACTCGTTCTTGCTCACGTAGTAGCCAATTTCGGCCGTGCCCGTTTCGATCAGGGGCGGCTCGGCGGAAACGGTAATCTGATCGGTGACCGCGCCCACTTCGAGGGCAAAGTCAACCGTCAGGGTTTGCGCCACACCCAGGATGACGTTTTCGCGCACTGCGGTCTTGAAGCCGGCCGCAGTCACGGTGATCTTGTACGTCCCCGGGGGCAGATAAGGTACGCGATAAACGCCTGCGGTGGTGGTTTGCACGGTGGTTTCGACCCCTGTGGCGACGTTGAGCACCTTGACGGTGGCGCCAGGCACAACGGCGCCGGTGGGGTCGGTCACCGTGCCGTTCAGCGTGCCACGCTCGCCTTGCGCCAGCAGGAGCGCGCTGGCGAGCAGCAGGCTCACGAGGATTCTGATTTTCACGGTTCTTACCCCCTTGCGAAATTCTCCCCACGAAGCGGCGGAAGAGGCCCGTTCTACCGAGTAGAACAGCCTCCCCTGTCGCTTCACGCCCCCACAATAACGCCACCCGCGCAAGCCTGTCAAGACGCGCCTGGATGCCTCGCGCCGGGCGATTTCGCAGGGGAGCCGGACGGGCCGCGCGCGCCGCCTGGCCGAGACGGCGCTGCGCCCGGGCGCGATCCTCGGGATGGGGTTCGAGAACAGGCACCGACGCCCGCACGAGAGCCGGGATGATCCAAGTGCTTTGGCGGGCGCGCTGTGTGGTGCGCGGATCGTCGTGCGGCGCCCCGGGCTTCGCCTCCAAGCTCAGCGCCGCAGCGGCGAGGTCCGCTCCTCCAGGGTGGTGATGCGGCGTTCGTGATCGGCCAGCAACTGTTCGATCCGCTCCAGCCGGCGCTCGATCGCCTCAAGGCGGCGTTCGAGGGCCTCCTTGAGGTCGTCAATGCGGCGGTTCACCTCGTCAATGCGGCGGTTGAGGTCATCTATGCGGCGGTTGTGGGCCCAGTAGGTGATGATGAAGGTGATGACGATGGGCAGCGCGACCTGAAAAGACGGCTGCTGCCACCAAGCCTGCATGGCACAACCATTTATAAGCCCAGCGCGACCGCTTGCCGGCAGCGACACGCGCCGGCGCCGACCGCGCCTGCGCCGGGACCCCCGAGGCCTCAGTGCGGAGCCTTGCTTGTCCAAGGCGCCGATGCGGTCCTCGATCACGCCTGCATGTCCCCGCCGGGGCAAGGCGTCGGGCACGGTTTGCGGGCTCGAGGTCTTCGTGATATCAACGTGATGTCAAAAAGGAGGGTGTCATGACGCAGGAAAGAATCATTCGCGGGCTGCCCGGCTGGCCCGTCGTGCTGCTGCTGGCGTTGC
This sequence comes from Bryobacteraceae bacterium, assembly GCA_049969115.1. GTDB lineage: Bacteria > Acidobacteriota > Terriglobia > Bryobacterales > Bryobacteraceae > DTHT01. The sequence continues at coordinate 6,735 of JBMFPL010000086.1, forward strand.
TTCGCGCGCTCGCCACCCGCGGCCTCGTGCTGGCCGCGCGGGCGGGCTCCGGCTGGATGCTCGCCATTTGGATCGCGGTTCTCGTGGCCGATTTATTGGGATGGTTCGGTTTGACCGTAGTCAACCCCAACGAAGCCAGAGTGGTCACGCTGTTCGGAGTCTATAAGGGCATCGTCAAGCAGGCCGGCTTCTGGTGGCTGAACCCGTTCACCACCCGGCGGCGCGTCTCGCTGCGCGTGCGCAATTTCGAGAGCGGCAAGCTCAAGGTCAACGACCGGGACGGTAATCCCATCGAGATCGCCGCGGTGGTGGTCTGGCGCGTGGTGGAGACCTTCGAGGCCGTGTTCAACGTGGACGACTACGAGAACTTCGTCCACGTGCAGAGCGAGGCTGCCGTGCGCAACCTGGCCACCAGCTATCCCTACGACGCCTACGAGGAGGGGCAGATCTCGCTCCGGCTGTCGGCGGGCGAGGTGGCCGAGCGGCTGCGTCACGAAATCCAGGAACGTCTGGCGCGGGCAGGCATCGAAGTCATCAAGGCGCGCATCAGCCATCTGGCCTACGCGCCGGAGATCGCGGGCGCGATGCTGCGCCGCCAGCACGCTGCGGCGGTGGTTGCCGCGCGCCAGAAGATTGTCGAAGGCGCGGTGAGCGAGGTGGAGATGGCGCTGGAGGAAATCCGCCGTCGCCATGTCATCGAGCTTTACGAGGAACGCAAGGCGGCCATGGTGAGCAACCTGCTGGTGGTGCTGTGTAGTGAGCGCGGCGTGGAGCCGGTGGTGAACACGGGCTCGCTGAACCTGTGACGAGGGCGAGCAGCCCGTCATGGCCGGTAGGAAGGTCTTTCCCCTGCGCCTGGATCCCGAAATCTACGAAGCCATCCAGCGCTGGGCCGACGACGAGCTTCGCAGCAAGAACGCGCAGATCGATTACTTGCTGCGCGATGCATTGCGGCGCGCCGGGCGCTTGCCGCGCGGCTTTCGCAAGCGCCGGACAGGGGGCGATGATGAGCGATCGGCTGAGCGATGATCCTGGACGCCGGGCCCAGGAAGACCCCCGGGCGTTGAGCGGCGGTTTGCCGCCCGAGCTCGACCGGGCCGTTGCCCGCCCCGTCCGCCTGACAGGCCCCGGGGAAGCGGTGCTGGCAGCGGCAGTGCTTTCCGCTCTGGAAGCGGCAGTGTTCGGCACCTGGCTTTACGAAACGGCCCGGCGCAGCCAGCAAACAGCAGCCCGCATGAGAAGCGAGGCGGTGAGGACCGCGGCGGTTGTCACTTCGATCGTCCGGATCGGCGCCCGAGGCTCTTGGATCGGTTACCGCTTCCAGGTGGCCGGGCGCGCTTACGTGGGCTCGTTTTCCGCGGACCAGGGCCGTAGCCCGTCCTACCGCATCGGTTCGAAGATCCAGATCGCCTACCTGCCGTCGCGGCCTGAGCGGAACTGGCCGGAGGGGCGCGAACCGGAAGGCATGCCGGTTTCCTTGGGGCCCCTGGTCGCAGCAGTGTCGCTCGGGGTGGCCGCGGGCCTGCTGTTATGGCTACGCGCCCAGCGAAGACTGCTGGAGGAGGGCCGGGCTGCATCGCCACAGTGACCCGTGTCGAGCGACTAG
>JBMFPL010000086.1:8350-10908 GCA_049969115.1 Bryobacteraceae bacterium
CTGTTGAGCGGGCCGCGGCGGGTAGGCTTCTACGATTTGCCGTCACGGGACCTCGCGCCGCAACCCGGCCAGCGCGTGACCGTCATTTACGATCCCGATAACCCGCGCCGCCAGCGGCTCTACCCCTTTGCCCTGGTGCGCGTATCATCCGACTGATCAGCGGGCCGGCAGGCGCACGGCGCGCCCAGTACTGATGGATTCCTTGGCGGCGTCCAGGATTTCGAGGACCTGCACGTTCATGGGTAGCCCGACCATCCCTTCCACCGGCTGGTTGTTGCGCAAGCAGTGGACCATGTAAGCGATAGGTTCGGCGCGCTCAGGTGGCAGGGACTGCACCGGCGCCCTGGTCGTTTCCTTGCCCTTGCGCACCTCGACGCTATCCCGCGTCACGTACAGGCTGCCTTGGCGGCCGAAGACCTCGAGGTCCTGGAAGCCGCGCGGCAGGTCCCAACTGCCTTCGAGGATCGCCACGCCCTCCGGGTAAGTGAGCACAATCGTGGAGTTATCCTCGACTCTGGGGAAACGTTCCGGTTGCAGCCTGTTCGCCTGAGCGTAGACCGTGGCCGGACGGCCCAAATACCACAGCGCCCAGATCGCGTTGTAGCAGCCGAAATCCACCAGTGCCCCGCCGCCGTTCCTGACCGGATCGGTAAGCCATTCGAAAAAGTACTTGCTGCGCACGCCGGTGGAACCAGGCCCTCCGTGACCTACGATGCCGTGCAGCCGCCATACTTTTCCGAGTTCACCGGAGGCGGCCACATGGCGCGCGGCGTACTGGGTCGGCCACCACGCCATCTGGTAGTTGGTCATCACCTGGATGCCGTGGCGTTTCGCCAGTTGCTCGATGGCCAGGGCCTCCTTATGGGTGGCCGCCAGCGGCTTCTCGAACATGACATGGACCTTGCGCGGGGCGCAGGCCTGAACAATTTCCAGATGGCGGTTATTTTCGACGAAAGCCCACACGATGTCGGGCCTGGCCTCGTCGAGCATCTGGCGGTAATCGGAGAAGTAGCGTGCTTCGGGGGCGAGCTTTTTGGCTTCCGCCACCAACTCGGCGTTGGGCTCGGCGATGCCGACCAACTGGGCAGGCTGGTTGGAAGCCATGCGTCCGAGGTGTCCCCAGACGTGCGAGTGCACGAGGCCGATGACTGCGATCTTGTGGGACTGGGCGAAGCAAAGCGAGGCAAACAAAGGCAAGCAGGTGAGCGGTTTGAACATGGTCGCTCTCGTCTCCATTGAGTGTCGCGCCGCAGGCGGCGCGGGCCGCGCGCAGCGAACGAACATGATACATTATTAGCCATCCTGAGACGGGGTGGCTGCTATGAACCTCTCCCGAGTGACCGTCCTGGCGATGGTTATCGCCATCCCGGCGAGCCTTACCCAGCCTGTGCTCCAGCAGGCCCGCCAGTTGGAAAGGGCCGGCGACGCGCGCCGCGCACGGCAAATGTTGCAACGCGCGGTAGAGGCCGCGCCCGCAGATCCCAGCGTACTGGCGGCTTACGCGGAGTTCCTCGACCGGTACCGCGATCCGGCGAGCCGCGAGGCCTATGAGCGCTTGCTCGAGGTCCTGCCGGCGACCGAGCGCAGCCGCAGGGCGGAGATCGCCCGCCGGCTGCTCACGCTGGATCTGCTGGCGGGTGATCGGGATGCAGCCCGCCGCCGCTGGAATGTGTGGCAGCAGGCAGAGGGTCGGCCCGCTGGCGAGCCACCCTTCGAGCGAGCCCCGGTGGCGGCGGTGGAGATTGGCTGGACTGAGATCCCGGGACCGCTGCCCTCGTTCCTGCGCATGGCCGCCGTTTCCCAGGACGTGACGCCAGAGGACCTGTTGCCTGCCCTGGCCCGTAACGTCGTGACCAACGGTTACCGGGCTTCGGCCTCGGGTGAGGCCCTGGAGCCGACCGAGTACATGAAGCTGCTCCAGCGATATCTTTCGCAGGCACACGAGCTGGAGAAACTGGCGGGCAACGAGAAGGTCATCCGCATCGAAGCCTGTGAATCGCCGCGGACCGGCGAGCTGCTGCGCGTGCTCGGCTACCGCATCCGCGGCGCCTGCGGCGGCGAACTCGCGCTGGAAACCGTCAACGCCACGCGCGCTTTCCTCACCATTGACTCGGGCTTCCCGCTGGCCGAGCTGGAACAGGCGCTGCGCACCAACCAGCCCTTCGTTTACCCATACCAGGCCACGCGCGTGCCTGTGCTGTTCGGCCCGGAGGCCTGGCTCACCGGCCGCGAGCGCCAGGGCGCCACCTTCATCGATGTGTTCCTGGGCGATCCTGCGCTGTGCCGCCTGTATCTGGGATTCTCCAAGCTGGACCGCGAGACTGCGGAAGCGTTGCGGCGCGTCGCCCCGCTGGAGCGGCTGCGCGCGTTCGGGCACGTTCTGGATTTCTTTGGCGCCATGTTCGCCGTGCGCAACGGGCGCGCCATCGTGCCCGGCGGAGCCCGCGCGGAAAAGGCCTGGGCGGAGCTGGTGGGCGTCTCGCCCGAGCAGGGAGCGGCGTTCTTCGAGCGCCTGCTGACGCGGGATGACGGGTGGCTGGCCAGCTATTTCGACGCCC
>JBMFPL010000087.1:0-10849 GCA_049969115.1 Bryobacteraceae bacterium
GCGACGCCGCGGGCCGTGCCGGGGCGGCCGCACCGTTCCTTTTACGCGGGCATCGAGGTCGTGGAGGCCGATGAAGAAAGCCGGCCTCTGCTCGTCGGCGAACGCACCAACGTGGTCGGCTCGAGGCAGTTCCGGAACCTGATCGCGGAGGAACGCTGGGAGGAAGCGGCGGAGATCGCCCGCAGGCAGCTCCGCGGGGGCGCGCACATCGTGGATGTGTGCTTGCAGGCGAGCGACCGGGACGAGCTGCGTGACATCGCGGCGTTCTACGAGCGCCTGGTGCGCAAGATCAAGGCGCCGGTGATGATTGACTCCACGGACCCCCAGGCCATCGAGCTGGCCCTGACATATTGCCAGGGCAAATCCATCATCAATTCGGTCAACCTCGAAGAGGGTGAGGAAAAACTCGCGCGGGTGGCAGCGCTGGCGCGGGCCTACGGCGCTGCGGTCGTGGTGGGAACCATTGACGAGGACCCGCAGCAGGCGCAGGCATTCACGCGCGAACGCAAGTTGGCGATCGCCCGGCGAGCGGTGGAGTTGCTGACGGACAAGTACGGGCTGCCGCCGGAGGACATCATCATTGACCCCCTGGTGTTCCCGTGCGCGACCGGGGACGAGAACTACATCGGGGGAGCGGTGGAGACCCTCGAGGCGGTGCGGCTGATCAAGCGGGAGATCCCCTACGTGAAAACCATCCTGGGAATCTCCAACGTGTCCTTCGGCCTGCCGCCGGCGGCGCGGGAAGTGGTCAATTCGGTGTTCCTGCACCAGGCGACCAGGGCGGGCTTGGACCTGGCGATCGTGAACACCGAACGCATCGAGCGTTTCGCCAGCATCCCCGAAGAGCAGCGGCGGCTGGCGGACGCGCTGCTGTTCAACACGCCGCCCGGAGATGTGCCAACCGATCACCCGCAGGCGGAGCTCCTGCGCAACGCTCCCGCGGACTGGCGACTGCAATCGCCCGAGCAGCGCGTGGCCATCAACCAGTACCACATCGCCGCGGTGGCCGCCCATTTCCGCGGGCAGGCGGGCAAGAGAGCGGCGCCCGCGGAGCTGCCGCTGGACGAGCGGCTGGCGCGCTACATCGTGGAAGGAAGCAAGGAAGGGCTCTTCGCCGATCTGGACCGCAAGCTGGCCGAAGGCGCCACGCCGCTCGAAATCATCAACGGACCGCTGATGGCGGGCATGAACGAAGTGGGCCGGCTCTTTGCGGCCAACGAGCTCATCGTGGCCGAGGTGCTGGAATCGGCCGAGGCGATGAAGGCCGCGGTCAGTTACTTGGAGCGGTTCATGAGCCGGAGCGAGACGGCGGTCCGGGGAAAGATCGTGCTCGCCACGGTCAAGGGGGACGTGCACGACATCGGCAAGAATCTGGTGGATATCATCCTGAGCAACAACGGCTACCGGGTGATCAACCTGGGGATCAAGGTCCCACCAGAGGAAATCATCCGGGCGTGGCGCGAGCACCGGGCAGACGCGATCGGCCTGTCGGGCCTGCTGGTCAAAAGCGCGCACCAGATGGTGGTGACGGTGGCGGATTTCCGCGAAGCGGGGATCGAGGTTCCGGTGTTGGTGGGCGGGGCGGCCCTTTCCGAGCGTTTCACCCGGGAGAAGATCGCGCCGGCTTACGGCGGGCCGGTGTTTTACGCGCGAGACGCGATGGCGGGGCTGGAGCTGATGAACAAGTTAACGGACTCGGCGGCCCGGCAGGCCCTGGTCGCCGGGCCTGCGATCGCCACAGCCGCAGCCAAGCCGAATCCAGCCCCGGCGACAGCGCCCCCGGCGGTCGTAGCCCGGAGCTCGCGGGTCCGCACGGAGATCCCGTTGCCGCCAGTGCCGTACCTGGACCGCAGAGTGGTGGAGACCGCGGATCTGGGCGAGATCTGGTCGTACCTCAACTTGCAGATGCTGTTCGGCAAGCATCTGGGTTTCCGCGGGCGTTTTGTGGAGCGGCTTGCCGAGCGCGATCCCAAGGCGCTGGAGCTATTCCACCAGATGGAAGAACTGAAGCACTGGGCGGCCGGGTTCATGCGGGTGCGCGCGGTGTGGCAGTTCTTCGAAGCCGAGCGGGAGGGCAACGCCATTCACCTGTTCGCGCCGGGCGGGTCGCGCCCCCTGCACACGTTCGAGTTCCCGCGCCAGCCGCACCCGAACGGGCTTTGCCTGAGCGATTTCGTGCTCGACCCGGTGCAAGGACAGCGCGATCACATCGCGCTGTTCGTGGTGACGGCAGGCCAGGGAATCAGGGAGCACGCTGAGGAGGCCAAGGCGGCTGGCGAATTCTTCAAAAGCCACGCGCTTCACGCGCTGGCGCTGGAGACGGCAGAGGCCGCGGCCGAGTGGCTCCACCGACGACTTCGCGAGGACTGGGGATTCCCCGATCCGCCGGGACTGACGATGCAAGATCGGCTGGCGGGCCGCTACCGCGGCAAGCGCTACAGTTTCGGCTACCCGGCTTGCCCTAATCTGGAAGACCAGCAAGGCATCTGGAAGTTGCTCGAGCCGGAGCAGATCGGGGTGCGGCTGACCGAGGGGTTCATGATGGATCCCGAGGCTAGCGTGAGCGCGCTGGTGTTTCACCATCCCGACTGCATCTATTTCACGGTTACAGAGCAGGCGGGTCGCGGTTGATTTGGGCGGGGCCAGGCCCCGGTCCCTGGTAGGGTTCGACGTGGACCAGCACGTCGGCTACCCAGTCGAGCTCCTGTTTGATCCGATCCCGGACCTGGCTGGCCAGATCGTGGGAAGCGCGCACCGTCAGATCGGGGTCGAGTTCGAGGTGAAGATCCACGTGATACTGCAAGCCGGTCTTGCGCGCGTAGCATTTTTCCACCCCGAGCACCCCGGGGACGCTCCTTGCCGCTTCACGAATGGCGTCCATAAGCTCTGCGGCGGGCATGGTGTCCATGAGCTGGAGAGAAGTTTCGCGGACCACGCGCAAGCCCAAAAAGATGACGATGAGGCCGACGGCAAAGCCCCCGTAGTGGTCGAAGGCCAGGAAGCGGCTCGGGTCGTAGAGAGTCATGCCCAGGGCCCCAAGGGCGACGGCGCCCGAGAGGATGTCCAGCGTATCGTTCCAGGCGTCAGCGACGAGGGCAGCGCTTTTGATGCGGCGGCCGTAACGGAGCTTGACGCCGGAGAGCACGCCTTTGGCCAGGATGGAGCCGATGAGCGGCCACATGCCGTAGGCGGCGGGGGGCTGGTGAACTTCGCCGATGCGCAGGACAGACTTGACGGCGATGCCTACGCCGGCAACGGCGAGCAGGAAGCCCAGGGCGAGGCCGGTAAGCATTTCGAAGCGGCCATGGCCATAGGGGTGGTGCTCGTCAGCCGGCTTGGCGGCGACGGCCAGCCCGAACAGCAGCACCGTAGAGGCGAGGACATCGCTGGCGGACTCCAAGCCGTCGGCGACGACCGAAGTGGAGCCGGCCATCCAGCCGACGAGGATCTTGATCACCGCGAGAGCGCCGCTGGTGGCGATGCTGGCCAGCGCCAGCCGGCGGCCGGTGCGCAAGCGCTGCGAGGTTACCGATCTCGGGTTCACCTTGTGTGCTCGAGCTCTGCTAGCAGGATCAAAACAGCCTCTCCTGTTTCTTCAGGGTGCCAAACGACCCGATGTTGGCCACGGCGAAAGAAAGGCGGAACTGATTCTCCTTGCGCGTGCCGAAACCGAAGCGCCGGTATTGCACGCTCCACCCGCAGCAGTCCGTATTGTACGTGATCTGAGTGGTGGCAAACTGCATCACGCCGAAGCGGAAGTCATAGATGGCGCTGAAGGCGGCGCTGAAACCGCGAGCGTTCGGGTTGCCGTAGCCCACCAGACCGCGCAACTGGTTGGCGCCGGGCGTGAGAATGGGATGGTTGCGCACGCTGTTGTGCCCGATGGAGACGACGTATTTGCTCCAGCGAGCGTCCGCCGTGAGCCCGTCGTTGACGAGTTTGCCGCGCAGCGGATCGTAATCGGCGCGCCACTCGACGTCGAAGCCCGGCCGGGGTGAGACGCGCATGGCTGAGATGACAGGTGAGTAGCCGCGCGGCCCGTCCAGAAAAGCGTAGGCCGTGAGTTCGGCAGAGCTCATGACCAGGTTGCGGCGACCGGGCAGGACAGCGCCGCCGAAAGCGGAATCGAAGTAACGCTGCTGGACGAGGTCCCAACTCATCAGCTCGCTGACCTCGCCGTTCCGCTTGACATAGAGCCGGTTGGTGAGGGAGAACTCGGCCTGGCGGGTGTTGGCCAGCAGTTCCATGTCGTCAAAACGGATCAGGCGGTCAAAATCCTTTACGCCGCCCACCCAGCGGAACGAGGCACGGGGTTCGATGACGTGCTTGAGCTGATCGCCGAGCCAGTGTGGCGCGGTGAAGATACGGGCCAGCGAGGGCGCTTCCAGCGCCAGGGCGAACTCGCGCGCGTGGCGCCCGATGTTGGCGCTCACGATGCTACCCTGGCGGCCACTTTCGCCCCAGAAGGATTCGCGCAGGGAGAAGCTGGGGATCAGGTTGAAGTTCTTCCAGCGCAGGGCGGTCATGACCCGCGGTTCGACGTCGCCGCGCTCCAGGAACTGGCGGGTCTGGAAAAGGGGCTGCTTGCGGCGGACAAGGCCGAAGCTGGATTGAAAAGAGACCCAGACGGGCAAGACGCGGCTGGAGATCTGGCGCTCGCGGCTGGAAAATTCGACCTGGGGAGCCTTGCGGATGACGATGGTGTCATCGGGCTGGGTGCTCTGAAAGTTTTCCAGGCGCTGGAAGACGAAGTTGAGACCGTAGCTGGACCAGTGTTTGCCGAGGAAGCCCGTGGAGTGGACCTCGGAGAAGATCGCTTCGTTGAAAGATTCGGTGAAGGCCTGGCGGAAGACGAGCGAGCTCAAATAATTCGCTTCGCCTCGGCCTTCGAAATCGCCAAGGCGGGTCTGGCCCTCCATGGTGAAGCTGAAGCCGCCTTCCTTGCGTCTTTCCCCACTCGGCAATTTCAGGCCGCGGTCATTGACGCCGTAAAGGATGGCGTCGAACTCGGTACCTTGGCGCGGCTTGCCGCGCACTTCCACATGATGAGCGAGGCCGCGCTGGGTGAAGTAGAGCGCACGGTAGGTGGCGTCGTAGCTTCGGCCGAGGGTGCGATAGTAACCGAGGCCGACCATCTTGCCGCGGCGGGAGCTGTTGCCGATGTGGGGCGTGAGCAAGCCACTTTGGCGCGGCATGCGCTCCAGGGATTTGTAAATCACTGGGGCGTACAGCAAAGGAATGCCGCGCAGCCAGAAAGTTGCGCGCCAGGCGACGGCGCGGCTGCCGGGGCGGATCTCGAAGCGCGGGGCGCGGAGAACCCACCAGGGCTTGGGGAGCCGGCAGTTGGTGAGAAAGCCCTCGTACAGCAGATAACGGCCCCGCAAGCGTTCGGCCCAGCGGGCCTGAAAGTAGTAAGGGTTCTTGGTGGGCAGCACGCCGGGACGGATCACCTGAGGGGCGGGGACCGTGCCGCGAACGCCGTAGAAGCGCCCGCTTTGCTCGCGCAACTCGTACTCGGCGCGTTCAGCCCAGAGTTCTTCGCCGGTCGTGTAGTGAAAGACGTGGACGTTGCCGCGAGCTTCGGCGTAACCGGTGTCCTCGTTGTAGTCCAGCTCGTCGGCGCGGAGCACGACTTCGGTGGTTTCCAGGCGCGCCCGGCCGCGAAGGCGGTACCAGGGGCCTTGCTTGATTTGACGCACGGCTTCAATTTCGACCTCGTCGGGCCCGAGGTCGGGGCGGAGGCGTGAAGGCTGGGAGGTTTGGGCGAGTGCGAGGCCAGAAAAGAGATGACAAATTCCGCCGATTATGTTACAAAATGCCAGAAGGAAGCCAGAGCCCGATGCCAGCTTTCGGCTCAACCGATCATCGTAGCACGCGAAGGGCGGCAGGTCCCCAACCGGGCCTGTCCTGCCCGCGCTGCGGCCACCTCAATGCGCAGGGAGAGCGCCGCTGCGCGCGTTGCCAGACGCGGCTGGCAGGCGAGCCGGTCCAGCAGCGCTTGGATCTGCGCGGGGAGTGGCCGAAAGTGGTGCCGATCGAATGGGCGGCCCCAGAGAGGTTTTCCAGGCCCCAGCCGGCCGCGCGCCCGCGCCGAGCCTCGGCGCCGCGCACGTCCAGGCGCAGGCCTGCACCGCCGGGCCAGCTCGATCTGGGGCTCGAGTCTTTGCCCTCGCTGCCGATCGCGGTGCGGCCGCCGGATCGCCCCGAGCTGCCGCCCGCGCCCCTATCGCGCCGGTTCGCGGCGGCCGTGCTGGACGTGATTTTCGTGCTGGCAGCGCTGGCGGCCCTGCTGGTGGTGACCCACCTGAGGGGCGTCCCCATCGGCATCGGCCCGCACTTCCTTCTCTCCTACGGCGCCGTCTTTACGGCGTTGCTGGTGGCCTACAAGACGCTGTACGCGCTGGGTAACCGGGACTGCCCCGGCGCCGTGCTGGCCAGGTTGCGGCTGTTGCGATTCGACCGGCGCGAACCGCAGCGCAGAGACCGGCTGGTGAGGGTGCTTTCCGGCGTGGTGACCATCGGCGGCCTGGGCATCGCGCTGATCTGGGCGGTATCCTCGCCCGAGCGCCATACCTGGTACGACGCCATCTCCCGCACTTGCATGGTGGAGCGCAGCAACCCGCCCCGGCAAGAAGGCTGACGCCGCACAAGCCCGCTTTGGATGTGATCGAATAGGATTCGGTAACTGCCATGAGGATTGTCTTCGATGAGACCAATCTGCTCTCGGCCATGGTGGGCGAGGCCCACGGACTGACGCCGGCCGAATACAAGGCGCAGATGCGCCGCGGCCCCGAGGTGGTCAACAGCTTCCGCAAGCTGGTGGAGCGCGGCGAGGTTGGCTTCCCCAAGCTCCCCTTCGACACCGGCATGCTCAAGGAGATCCAGGCATTTGCCCGCAAGGTGCGGGGCAGTTACGATGCGGTGTGCCTGCTGGGGATCGGGGGAAGCGCACTGGGGGCGTGGGCGCTGGACTGCGCCCTGAGGGGGCCGCACCCAGTGCAGAAAGCTTTTTCCACCAAGAATCCGCGGCTGGTGATCCTGGACAACGTGGATCCCGCTCTGGTGGGGGCTGCCCTGGAGAGCATGGATCCGCGCAGGACGTTGGTGCTGCCGATCACCAAGCAGGGCACGACAGCGGAGACCGCCGCGGCGCTGTTCATCGTGCGCGAATGGCTGGGCAAGCGCGCGGCGAAGCAGACCGTAGCGGTGACGACGCCGGGCCGCGGCGATCTTTACAGGCTGGCGCTGCGGGAGAACTGGCCCGTCTTTGCGATTCCCGAAAACGTGGGCGGGCGCTTCAGCGTGCTCTCTCCGGTGGGCCTACTGCCGGCGGCGCTGATCGGGCTGGACGTGGCCGCGCTGCTGCGGGGCGCAGCCCAGATGACCGAGATTTGCTGGCAGGTGGACGCTAGAAAGAACCCGGCCTTGAGAGCTGCCCTGCTGCACGAAGCGATCTGGAGGGCGAAGGGGAAGACAATCCAGGTGGCGTTTGCCTATTCCAACCGGCTGTGGGGGATGGCGTTCTGGTTCCGCCAGTTGTGGGCGGAGTCGCTGGGTAAGGCCAGAACGCGCGGCGGCGAAAATGTTTCGATCGGCCAGACTCCGGTGGCGGCCCTCGGCGTAACCGACCAGCACTCCCAGGTCCAGCTCTACGTGGAAGGCCCCAACGACAAGGTCTTCAGCTTCTGGGCGGTGAGCAGGCACGACTGGGAGGGGCGGATCCCCAAGAAAAAGCTCAAGCTGGAAGCGTTCGATTATCTCGTGGGCCGGAAGCTGGCCGAGCTGCTGGAGGCAGAGCGGCTCTCTACCGAGGCAGCCCTCACCGATGCCTCCCGGCCCAACTGCACCTACACGCTGGAGCGCGTGGACGAGGAGCATGTAGGAGCCTTCCTGCAATTGCTGGAGTTCCAGACGGCGTTCATAGCGGAGCTGCTCGACGTGAACGCCTTCGACCAGCCGGGCGTCGAGGCGGGCAAGCGGTTCACCTACGGACTGATGGGCCGCCCGGGGTTCGAAGAGTACCGCGAGCGATTCGAACAGTATCAGAAGCGGCGCCGGCAGGCCCTGTGACGGTGCGGGCGCATGGCCTTCAGCCCACACCGGTTGCGCGGCACCCTGGCCCGCTGGCGCTTGCCAGAGCGCGGCCCGGGTCTTCAAGCTTGCATCATGGCGCGCAAGCGGTCCACCAGCCATTCCACCGCGATGGCGATCAGCGCCTCCCCCTTGGCCGCGGTGGCGAGGCGGGCTTCCCGGGCAAAGAGCTCGTCTTCCTCGGCTGATTTCGGGTCTTTGATGCCGAGCTTGCCTTTGACCTTGTCGTAGTCCACTCCCTCCCAGCGCACGCGTTCCGGGAAGGCGGCCAGGGCCAAGGAGGTTTCGAACTCAGCGGCATGGCCGGGGATGCGCCCGGTGGTGAGCAACCGCTTCGCCATTTCCGGCGTGTAAGCTTCCCAGTAAGAGTGGACTTCCAAGCGGATACCCAGCTTGCGGCGAAAGCCGTCCACACTTTCCTTCAGTGGCGCTTCGTTGCCGCCGTGCCCGTTGAGGATGAGGATGGAGCGAACGCCGTGTGTGGCGAGGCTCTCGCAGATCTCGTAGACCACGGCCAGGAAAGTCTCCCGGCGAAGGGTGAGCGTTCCCTTGCGATCCATCCAGTGAGGCGAGATGCCCACCGCCACGGGGGTAGCGACGAGGACGTGAGGGTAGAGGCGCAGAGCAGCTTGCTGGGCGACCAGCGTAGCGCTGCCGGTGTCCTGAATCATGGCCAGGTGCTCGTTATGCTGCTCGGTGGAGCCGGTGGGAAGGATGACAACCTTGAGCCGGCCTTCTTCCAGAGCCTCACGGAATTCCTTGCGCGTGCATTCCCAGAGCAAAACCTTGCGTGGGTGGACCCAAGGCGCGCCGGCGCCCAGCCGGGTCGCAGCCGTGATAGCCGCGAGTCCCAGGAAACGGCGGCGGGGAAGCGGAGGGATCTTCATAGCCGCGATGATACATCGCGGCCGGCGCATCAGGCAATGCGCGGCAGTTCGTAGCCGGCGCGGCGCGGGCGCGTAAGCAGGCGGTTGGCCTCTTCGTCGCCGATGAACTGTTCGCGCTTGGGGTCCCAGCGCAGCTTGCGCCCCAGTTCGCGGCAGATGTTGACGAGGTGGCAGACCGTGGTGGAACGGTGGCCGATTTCGACATCCGCGGTGGGCCGCTTGCGGGTGCGCATGCACTCGAAGAAGTTCTCAATGTGGAAGCGGTTTTCGCCCGGGCCCTCGGGCGTGGGATCGGGCGCGCCTTTTTTCAGCTCTGGGGGATCGGCGATGAAATCGCCGCGCAAGATCTGGATGCGGCCTTTCTCTCCGACGAAGATAGCCCCGAGCTGGGAGTGGTCCTTGCGGATGGGTTCCTCGAGTTTGAGCAGCGTCCCGCTGGCGTAACGCAGGGTCACCTTGCCTTCGGGACCGGGCTCTTCGGGCCAGATTTCGACCGGCCCGGTGTGATCGGTGCCGAGGGCGCACTGGACCTGGTCGAGCGAGTGGGTGCCCCAGCCGGTGACGCCCCAGCTCTGGCCGCCGCCGTCGTAGTCGCGGTAAATCGCCCAGCGGCGGAAAAGCTCGTCGTGATAGGGACGCAGTTCGGTCTGGTTGCACCACTGATCCCAGTCCATGCCGTCGGGAACCGCCTGGCCGGGCTTGGGCTCCCAGCGCTGGGGGCTGAGGAAGTTGCAGGCGATGACTTGGCAGATTTTGCCGATGGCGCCTTCGCGCACCAGCTTGCTGGCGTAAATGTTGATGGGCATGGAACGCTGCTGGGTGCCGGTCTGAAGCACGCGCTTGTAGCGGCGTGCGGCGCGGACCAGCACGCGACCTTCCTCGACAGTGAGCGTGAGGGGCTTCTCGGCGTAAACGTCCAGCCCGGCCTGCATGGCGTGAATCGAGATGAGTGCGCGCGCGTGAGTGGTGGTTTCCACGAACACGGCATCGAGCTTCTCTTTCTCCAGCATGCGGCGGTAATCCTGGTACTTGCGCCAGTTCTCGCCTTCGGGATGCTGTTTGGCGGCTTCGAAGCAGCGCGGCAGAAAGCAATCGGCGACGGCGACGATCTGCGCCCTGGGAAACTTCTCGTTAGCGATGAGCCAGCGGGCGCGGCCGCCAAGCCCGATGAACGCGATCCGTATGATGTCGTTGGCGCCGGGTTTGCCACCGAGGCCGAGAACACGGGCAGGAACGAAGAGCGGGGCGGCGGAGTACAGGAATGCGCGGCGATTCATGAAACTTTTCTCCGCAGCTATTATATGCGTGGGGGCACCGTGCTAAGTTAGGCCTGGGTGGCGGGCCATCCGCCGGGGGCAAAGCTACGCCGAGTACGCGTTGGTGGTCGCCCTGCTTGCCGTGGTCCTGATGATCGCGCTGAACAGCCTGGCCGTGAGGATCACGGGAACCTACGCGGGGATGGGCGCTGCCATGCAGTCCCCTCGATTGCAGGTCGCGCCAGAGAAACACGCGCCGGAAAGACAGAGATCGACGCCGGGGGTTAGCAATGTCCCGGCAGGCGCGCCCGGCGAGACACCTGTCGAGGCGGCACGGCGCTCGCCGGTTTCGTTCAGCCTGGCGTGGCTGGAAGGGTTGCTCCTCGCGGGCGTGGTGGTGGGCCTGGTCTGGGGCTTGGCAGCAGCGTGGATCCGGTGGTTGGAGATCAGCGGCCACAAAACTAGCGAGAGCGCTGGCGACAGCAACCCAATGCGGGGTTTTCCTGCTTCAGCTGGTGCCAGGGTGCGACGGCGAAGTGCGCAGCCTGAAGGGGGATGGCTGGTCGGGGCGAGTGGATTTGAACCACCGACCTCCTGGTCCCGAACCAGGCGCTC
>JBMFPL010000088.1:0-10828 GCA_049969115.1 Bryobacteraceae bacterium
CGCAGCCTCCAAGAACGTGGGCGCGAAATCGGCGAAACTCACCAAATCGTCCGACACCCTGCCTCCCGGGCACTCGGCCTTCCACATGATCGCCAGCGGCACATGGATGCCGTAGTCGTACATGGTGGCCTTAGCCCCCGGGAAGGACATGCCGTTGTCGGACGTCACCACCACGACGGTGTTTTCCAGCTCGCCGCGTTTTTCCAACAGCTCGAGCATGCGGGCAAGGTGCGAATCAAAGTACTCGATTTCGCGGTAGTAATCGAGGATGTCGCTGCGCACTTCGGGCGAATCGGGCAGGAAAGGCGGAACGACTACATCCTCGATCCGTTTGCCTGACTTCAGCCCGGAGCCCTTTTCATAAGTGCGGTGCGGCTCGGTGCCGCCATACCAGAAACAGAACGGCTTGTCTTTGGGACGGGCGTCCAGGAAATCCTCGAAGTTTCGTGCGTAGTCGTTGGCATTGATTCCCGGCAGAGGCCTGGCCACCTTGTGGCGATCGAAGGAGGGGCCAGCGGGGTTGTGCGGCCAACCGGCGTCCTTGTAATTGCACGGTCCCGCACCCTTACCCGTCAGTCCGACGAAGTAGCCGTGCTGTTCCAGCAGGTCGGGGTAGACAGTGAACTTGCGTGGGAAAAGGCTGGCGTGGGTGCCAGCTTCTTCGAGCTGCCAGGGATAGCGGCCGGTGAGCAGGCCTGCGCGGGCCGGGGCGCAGCCGGGAGAAAGGCTGTAGCAGTGCCGGAACAGGACCCCTTGCGAGGCGACGCGGTCGAAAGCGGGGGTCTTGACGACCCTGTCGCCCATCGCGCTCACGTGCGGGTAGGATTGGTCGTCGGAGATGGCCAGCAGGATGTTGGGCCTGCGCGCTGCGCGACCCCGCAGGATCGCGGGAGCAGCAGCCCCAAGCAAGGCGCGCCGGCTGAGCGTCGGGCATCCGGGCATCGTCCTCTCCGGCTGTCCAATATACCGCAGCCGCGCATGGCGCCCGGTACTCGGCGCCTGAAGTGTGCCCGGAGGACTGACTTGGGCACAACCGCAACAGGGAGATCCTAGCCGGCGGCGCGGACGGTTTCGAGCCGGAGGCGGCGGCGCTCGTCGGAGAGACGTTCGATGCGAATCTCGATCCGGTCTTCCGGCCACAGCCGCGGGAAGCGTTCACCCCATTCGACCAGCACGACGGCGTCCTGGTCGAGCAGCTCCTCCAGCCCCAGGCTCTCGAGTTCCTCCGCGCGGCCGATGCGGTACAGGTCCACGTGGTAGACCTTGGGCCCGTCACCGTACTCGTGCACCACGGTGAACGTGGGGCTGGAAACCTCGTCGGGCGATGCCGCGCCCAGACCGTGCGCGATGCCTTTGGCCAGCGTGGTCTTGCCCGCGCCCAGCTCGCCGATCAACAACACAACGCATTTGCGCGGCAGCGATCGCGCGAGCTGCCGGCCGAGCTCGACGGTTTCCTCTTCCGATTTGGTGTAATAGACAGCCACAGCGCGCTCAGCAGAACCAGGCGGGCGGAAGCCCCAGCGCGATCTTGCGCATTGCGGGCGGGAAATACCTGAGCAGGTCGGTGGCCACAAGGGCCTGTTCGCCCATCTCGCCCGCGCCAAGGTCCCCAGCCAGCCCGTGCAGGTAAACCGCGCCCGCCGCGGCCAGCACCGGATCCTGAGGGAACTGCGCGAGCAGACCCGCGACCGCGCCAGTCAGGATGTCACCTGAACCACCCGAAGCCAGGCCCGGGCCGCCGGTCGGGTTTACGCGCACGCGGCCGTCGGGGGTCGCGATCAGGGTTCGGTAGCCCTTGAGCACCAGGATCACGCCGCGCTCGCGGGCGAACGATCGTGCCACGCCGATGCGGTCCGCTTGGATCTGGCGGGTGACGAGCCCGGTCAATCTCGCCATTTCCCCCGGATGCGGCGTCAGGATTCTGACCCTGCCTTCGCCGCGAATGGCCACACCGGCGAGCGCGTTCAGCCCGTCGGCGTCCACCACCAGCGGCTGTGGGAGACGGTCGAACAACTGCCGGACCACGCTCACGGTCTCGGGATGAGTGCCCAGGCCAGGACCGAGAGCTATGACGTCCTTGCCCGCGGCCAGCTCCAACACACGTTCGAGCGCTTGCGCGGCGATCGCTCCCTCGGGCGTCTCGGGGAGGGGCTCGGTCATGATTTCGGGAGCGTGCGAGCCGATCATGGGCACAGCCGAAGCTGCTGAGGCCACCGTCACCAGCCCGGCGCCCGCGCGCAACGCGGCCATGCCGGCCATGGCCGCCGCGCCGGGCTTGCTGCGGGAGCCCGCGAGCACGAGCACGTGCCCGAAGTCGCCTTTGTGCGACCACGGAATGCGGGGCGCGAACAAGTGCCGGAGCTCGCGCGCCTCGATGAGCGAAAGGAAGATCGAGTCGTCGGCTTCGTATAGCTCGGGAGGGCTGCCGATGGGCGCCACGCGCAGCCGGCCCACGCGGCGGCAGTTGGGCGGCATGATCTGGCCGACTTTAGGCGCGGTGAAGGTGACCGTGTAATCGGCCTGCACGGCTTCGCCGGGAGTGTCAGCGGCGTCGCTCTCGATGCCTGAGGGAATATCCACGGCCACGATGCGCGCGCGAGGGAAGCCGGCATTGATCTCCCGGATCCAGTCCACCACGGGGCCGGTGACAGGGCCCTTCAAGCCGGTGCCGAGCAGGGCGTCCAGCACCAGCGTGGCTTCGCGCATCTCGGGTGTGATCTGACGCGCAACCGGGCAGCCGACCACTTGCAGCATGCGGTAGTTGGCGGCGGCGTCGCCTTTCAGCTCGGCGGGATCGGCCGCCAGCACCACATGCAGCCGGCGCGGCCTCAGGCGCGTCCAGAGTTGCCGCGCCACCACCATACCATCGCCGCCGTTGTTGCCCTTGCCGCAGACGATGACCACGATCTGCTCGCTGAGCGGCCGGAAGGTCTCGGCTAGAAACTCCACCACACGGTGACCGGCGTTCTCCATCAAGACGATCCCCGGAATGCCCATCTCGATGGTGCGCCGGTCCACCTCCCGCATTTGCGCCGCTGTGAGAATCTTCATGCGCTCGCCTCTCGAGGAGATTTCGAACGATCCGAAACTGCGCGAACCACCTGCCGCATGGCGCCTAAAGCTTGCGCAGCACGAGCAGCGTCATGTCGTCCTGCGATTCGACCGACTGCGTCCACTCCCGCACCGCTGTCTCCACCGCCGCCAAGATCTGCTCCGGCTCGGCCAGGGAATGCTTGAGCAGCAGCTCGACCAACCTCTGCTCGCCGAACATCTCACCGTACTCATTTTCTGGCTCGGTGACCCCGTCGGTGAAGCAGACCAGAAGGTCACCCGCCTCCAGCCGCAGCACACTCTCGCTGTAGGTGGCGGAGGGAAACGCGCCCACCACTATGCCGTTGATCTCCAGCCGCAGCGCCCGGTCGCCTCGCACCAGCACCGGCGGCGGGTGGCCCGCGTTGGTGTAAATCAACGTGCCGGTGGCATCGTCGTACACGCCCAGGAAAAACGTGGCAAATTTCTCCGGCGGCGTGTAAGCGTACAGGTGCTGGTTGAGCCGGTGAACCAGACCCGCGGTGGAGAACCCGCACGAGGAGGAACCGGCCCCGCCCCCGCCGGCTTGCTCGCAAGCCGTGCGAAGCTGCGCACGGACGGTGGACTGCACGGTGGCCATCAGCAAAGCCGCCGAGATTCCCTTGCCCGCCACGTCGCCCACGGCCACGGCCACCCGCGAGTCGGGCAGCGCCAGGTAATCGTAGTAATCGCCGGACACCAGCCGCGCAGGCTTGCACATGGCCTTCAGTCGCACGCTGCGCAACTCCGGCACTGCGCGCGGGAAAAGCTGGTTCTGCACTTCGCGCGCGATCTCCAGTTCCGATTGCAGCCGCTCCTTCTCCCTGGCCACCTCCAGCAACCGCGCCAGGTTCTCGCTCATGCGATTGAACGAGTGCCCCAGCTCGGCGAGCTGATCGCCGCCGCTGACCGGGATGCGGTGGGAAAAGTCACCGCGCATCACCGTCTGGGTTCCAGTGTACAGCCCATGCACCGCGCGCGTGATGGTGCGCGTGAGGTTGATGCCGATCAACAACGACGCCAGCTCGACGACCAGGAACGCTCCCGCTACCGCCAGAAACAGGGCGCTGGCCACATGGGCCGAAGTGACGCCTTCACGCCATTCCACCGTCTGGCCGAAAACCGTGCGCAGCACGGCGGAACAACGGGTGCGCCCGAAAAGCACGTACCTCTCGGTGCGCCCCGGCTCGCTCCAGAGACTGACCGCGATGGGGGCAGCGTAGTCCACCTCCGGATCGAAGCGGCCTGCGGGAGGGGGCAGGCGAGATGGCGGTTCGGGCCGCTGATCCTGGCCCCGGGCACCCCAACGTCGCGTCGCTCGGATGCCCTGGCCCAGCGCCCTGCCGAAGATGGACACCTCGCCGAGCTGGGGCGCCAGACGCGCCTGCGCTTCCGCATCGAGCGGCGCGAGCAACGTCACTTGCCGGGAGCCGCGCGCCGCGTGCGCCCACAGATACAGCGCGCCATCCTTGAGCACGACCCCCGCCACGTCACCCCAGCCGCTGGGCGGCTGACCGAGGATGGAATCCGAGGGGTACCGCCACTGGCCCTTGGGGCCGGAGACCGCCAGCTCGAGGCCTGGGTGCTGCGAGCGCAAGTACGGGCCGACCCACTGGATCCTATCGGCGAGGGATGCCGCAGGGGTCACGACCAGGCCCTTGGCCACTTCCAGCAGGCCCCTCGCCTTGTGATCCAACTCGCTGGCGACGACATAAACCGCAATCTGGCCAGCCAGGATCCCCGCTCCGATCGCGACCAGTCCCAGCAGCAGCGTCACCGGCACCACGGCGATGAACAGGTAGGCCACGAGCAACCGGTTGCGCAATCTCCAGATCAGCTTGCTGATGCCCCATCTCACCCAGCGCAGCAGCACGGCGGCGCTCATCAAGGCAGCCGCCAGCGCCAAAACGACGGTCAACACACCCTCGGGGGAAAAGGAATGGGCGAGCAGGAAACCGCACACCACCGCGAGGGCAATATATTCGAGGCGTCGCTTGGGCAGGCGCAACCGGCGTATCATGCGAGGCCGCTCGTCCTATCCTACTCGTCCCGAGCAGCCGGCCGGCGGCTGCGCCAGCGGCCTAAGCTAACGGTGATGCTCACGCTGACGCGCAGACGCTTGCTGGAGGGCACCGCCGCGTTCGCTGCCGGAGGGGCCTTGGGCTCGCCCATCACCCGCCGTAGCCTGGTGCGGCGGCACAATCCTGTGCTGGGCGGGTTCGTACCTTCTTCGCCCCTTTCGGTGGGTAACGGCGAGCTGGCCTTCACTGCCGACGCCACCGGCCTTCAAACTTTCCCCGAGCTCTACGCCAGGACCGTGCCCCTGTGTACCCAATCACAGTGGGGTTGGCACAGCTTCCCGGCTCCGAAAGGCCTGGGGCCAGCCGACCTGCGCTTGGAACTGTACGACACTCACGGGCGCAAAGTCGGTTACCCGACTAGCGCGAAAGGTTAAGAGGAACTCTACCGCTGGTTGCGCGAAAATCCGCATCGCCTGCATCTGGGACGGATCGGGCTGGCGCTGCTGGCCCCAAGCGGCCTTCCGGCCCGACCGGAGGACCTGAAAGATGTTCGGCAGGAGCTCGACCTGTGGACCGGAAAGCTCTCCAGCAGTTTCGTCTTCGAAGGCAAGCCCGTAGCGGTGGAAACCTGTTGCCACCCGGACCGCGGGATGCTCGCAGTGCGCATCCGCTCATCGCTGATCGGCCAAGGGCGCCTGAGCGTGGCCTTCGAGTTTCCTTACGGCTCGCCCGCGATGGATGCCGCCGGCTGGAACAGGCCCGAGGCCCACCAGAGCAGGGGGCGTCCTCACCCGCCCCGTCGGTTCGACATCGAGCGCCAGTTGGATGCCGATTCTTATTGGGTGAGCATAGGCTGGCAAGGGCAGGCCGAGTTGCGCCAGCAGGGTCCACACCGCTTCGTACTTTCAGCCAGCGCCGGTGACGAGCTGGACCTGGTTTGCCTGTTTTCGCCCCGGCCCGACTCGTCGTCGTTGCCTTCGGCTCGCGAGGTTTTCGAGCGTTGCGCCACGCACTGGAACCGCTTCTGGAGCGAAGGCGGCGCCATCGAACTGGAGGGCAGCCGCGACCCCAGAGCGCGCGAGCTGGAACGCCGCATCGTGCTTTCGCAATACCTGACCGCCATCCAGTGCGCGGGCTCGCTGCCGCCACAAGAAACCGGCCTCACGCTCAATAGCTGGTACGGCAAGTTTCACCTGGAAATGCACTGGTGGCACGCGGCCCACTTCCCGCTTTGGGGCCGCGCGGCCCTGCTGGAGCGGAGCATGGACTGGTACCGGCGCATCCTGCCGAAGGCGCAGCGCAAAGCGCGCGAGCAGGGGTACACGGGCGCACGCTGGCCGAAAATGGTCGGGCCGGAAGGGCGCGACAGCCCATCGCCGGTGGGTCCCTTGCTGATCTGGCAGCAACCGCATCCCATTGTGTTCGCCGAGCTCTGCTACCGCGCGCGTCCCGGGCGCGAAACGCTGGAGCGCTATCGCGAAATGGTCTTCGCGTCGGCGGAATTCATGGCTTCCTTCGCCGTGCGGCAGCCCAGGACCGGCCGCTACGTGCTGGGCCCGCCGGTCATTCCGGCGCAGGAAAATCACCCACCGCGAGAGACGTGGAACCCGACGTTCGAGCTGGAGTACTGGGCGCACGGGCTGGAGCTGGCGCAACTCTGGCGGCGCAGGCTCGGCCTGCCGCCTCACCCTGCGTGGGAGCAGGTGCGCAAGATCCTCGCCGATCTACCCGTGCGTGACGGCCTGTACATGGCGCACGAAAACTGTCCCCAGACCTTTACCGAGCGTAACCGCGACCACCCCTCCATGCTGGCCGCGCTGGGCATGCTGCCCGGCAGAAAAGTGGACCGTGAAATCATGCGCCGGACTCTCCACAAAGTTCTGCAGGTGTGGCGGTGGGAAGACACTTGGGGCTGGGACTATCCCATGATGGCCATGACCGCTGCGCGCCTGGGCGAACCCGAAACCGCCGTGCGCGCGCTGCTCATGCAGACCCCAAGAACCACTGGGCGCAGAACGGGCACGTCTGGCAGCGCCCCAACTTGCCCTGTACCTGCCCGCCAACGGCGGCCTGCTGGCGGCAACGGCCATGATGGCGGCGGGATGGCAGGACGGTCCCCGCACCCACGCCCCCGGTTTTCCCCAGCCTGACTGGACCGTGCGATGGGAAGGGCTCAACCCTTGGTTATAGCAGTGGCTTCGAGGCCTGAACGCACTTACAGCCAGGCGTACT
This sequence comes from Bryobacteraceae bacterium, assembly GCA_049969115.1. GTDB lineage: Bacteria > Acidobacteriota > Terriglobia > Bryobacterales > Bryobacteraceae > DTHT01. The sequence continues at coordinate 7,323 of JBMFPL010000088.1, forward strand.
CCCAAGCGGCCTCGTACATGGCGATGATGTTTTCCAGCGGTATGTCGGTCATCAAATGCTGCGACGGTGCGATGGTGAAACCGCCGTAGGGGCGGAAAGTCTCCACCCGCTCGCGGACTTCGCGCCGCACGTCCTCGGGCGTGCCGAAGGGCAGCGTGTGCTGCGTGTCTATGGAGCCGTGGAAACACAACCGGCCGCCGTATTTCGCCGCCAGCTCCCGGGGATCCATTCCCGCCGCGCGCACCTGGATCGGCTCCAGAATGTTCAGCCCCATCTCCATGAGTGTGGGGATCCAGCGGGCCACGCTGCCGCAGGAATGGTGCATGATCAGCTTGCCGTGGCGCCGGCCGACGTCGTAAATCCGCTGTAAGTACGGCCGCACGAACTGATCGAACATGGCGGGACTCATCATGGGACCGGTCTGGAAGCCGTAATCGTCTCCGGTGAAACAAATGTCTATGTACTTGCCCGCCTTGTCGAACATGATTTCCGAGGTCTGCTCCATGAAACTTACAATACGCTCCAGGATCGCATGTGCCAGCTCGGGCTGGTCGTACATGAGAAGGAAAAAGCGGTCCATTCCCACCAGCTCGCAGGCGGCCTCGAAGAACCATCCCCAAACCCCGCCGAGCACGGCGTATTCCTCGAAGCGGGCGCAGTCCTCGGCGTAGCGGTCGTAGTCCCACATGTCCGGCGAGGGCCACTTCGGATACTCATCCAGCTCCTCGATGCGCCGAACGTGGGCCAGGGGGTGTTCCAGCGCGTAGCCGAAATCGCCCGCGCCGCCGCGGGGAATGCCGAAATAGTCGGTCCGCCGGCCCTGCTCGTCCACCAGCGGGAAACCGATCCACTCCGGCTTCGGATAGCGGAAATCCACGTGAAGGGTTTCCATCAGTTCCAGGTCATCGCGGGCGCCGTAATAGTTGCGCAGCAGCTCGTAGACCTTCGATTCCGCGCAAAAATCAATGGTGAAGTGGTCCACGCGTTGGAAGGTATAGTTTCTGAGCACGCGCTCCTTGGAGGTCATCGCCGCCCGGCTCCTCAGGTTTGCCGCAGCACGGGAATATCGGCCGCTGGGCCGTCCAGCTCCAGCTTGACGATGGTGTCCACCAAGTGGCGCCGCCGCTCAGGTACGCTGACCTCGACGCCCGCGGCGGTCTGCGTCACCTCCGCCTCGCCGCCCGTCAGCAGGCTGGAGCGCAAGATCTTCCGCGGGATAGCCGGCAGGCGCAGCGTCTGCTCCGGCCAGCGCAGAATGTGCAGGTAGATTACGTTGCCGCGGTAAGTGCTGCCGCCCCACCAGCGGCCTGCCGGTATCTCCAGGCCGTGTGATTTCTCGGGCAGCTTGTCCTCGTCCGGCGCGACGAACGGCCCGCCGCGCGTCGAGTAAATGCTTTCCCCGTACTGGTCGAGGAAAACGCCGATCTCGCGCAGGCGTGCGCCGTGGGAGGGCTCGATCAACCCGTCCGGGCGCGGCCCCACATTAAGTAGCAGGTTGCCGTCGCGCACCGCGCAGCAGACCAGGGCGCGGATGCAGAGCTCGAGCGACTTGGGCGGATCCTCGCGCTTATAAGCCCACTGCGAACCCAGGGTGGCGCAGGTCTCCCAGGGCCGCTGGTTCTGGAAGCGCCCCAGCCGCTGCTCGGGCGTGTCGTAATCGGCGGGGATGCCCGCGCGGTTGTTGATCACCACCTCAGGCTCGAGCTGGCGCATCATGCGGATCAGGCGTGGCGCGTCCCAGTCTTCGGGCGGGCGGCCCAGGCCGTCAAAGAACCAGACCGTGGTGGGCCCGTAGCCGGAAAGCAACTCGCGCACCTGCCCGTGCAAGTACTCGACGTAACGCGCGTGGGCCGGGCCGTTGAGGTAATCGGGATGATGCCAGTCCGGCTGCGAGTAATAGACGCCCCAGCGCAGCCCGCCCCGGCGGCAAGCATCCGAGAGCATGCGCACGATATCCCTGCCGTAAGGACACTGGGGGCTGGTTACTTTGTAGTCAGTAAGCCGGGAATCGAAGTTACAAAACCCGTCATGGTGTTTGGTGGTGAACACCATGTATTTCATCCCGGCCTCGCGCGCCAGTTGCACCCATTCGTCGGGATCGAACTTAGCCGGGTTGAACATGCGGTAGAGGTTGTCGTAAACCTCCACGGGCACGGGACCGGTGGTTTTGTCCTTGCGGCCCCGGCGTTCCCCTCCCCGCGACCACCCGATTTCGGTTCCCAGGATGCTCACCGGCCCCCAATGGATGAACATGCCGAAACGCATGTCCTTCCACCGTTCGATGGCGGCCCGGGGAGCGCCCGGATCGGGCTGCCAGACAACCGGCACGGCCATGGCGGCAGCGTGCCCGGCCAGGGGCATTACCAGCAGTTCGCGGCGTGTCATAGCGGTCTCCTTTCCCTCGCGGCGGACGTTGCTCCACCGAGCATCGGATTCAGTTCAGGAAGCGGATCGAACGAAGAATCGAGTCGAACATGCCTTGCATCGAGGGCAAGGCGCTCTGGGGTGTAATGAGGAGCACGTAGAACAGCCCCTCCGGGCGCGCGACCGTCACCAGGTAATCTAGTTCGGTCTCATTGGCGTAAGGTGAAGGCGAGTGCAAGGTGGTCAGCAGCGCCGGCTGCCCGCCTGTCTGCGCCTGGCGCGACGTCTGGACTCGCATGCCCGGATTGGCCGCGATGAGCTCGCGGATGAGTTCGTCGGTTTCAAGGCGCAGGTCGGCGAGCCCGCTGCGCGGGCGGAGCCGCACGATCATGCCGACGCCGATGGCGCTGCCGGATGCCGTCTGGACCACACCCTCTTTGGGAGCGATGACGGCACCCTGCCCCTGGCGGTCCTGCATCACCTGCCAGTCGTCCGGGTAGGCAATCGTGCAGCAACTCATGCGGTACTCGCGCAGCGAAGCGGAGGGTTTGAGCGTCGGCACGCGCGGCGCGGTCTTGCGCGCGGGCGGCGCGCCCAGGGCCAGCACCCGCTGCTTGATTTTCTGGAATTCCTGCGCGTCACCCGTCGTGTAAGTGCGCGCGGGCAGATACGTGATTTCTTCCTGCACCGCCTTGACCCGGTTGCCGGGATTGGGATGGTCGGAGAAGAACTGTAAGCCGCGGGCGCCGCTGGTAGCTTCGAGTTTTTCGAAGAAACGTGCCATCTCGACCGGGTCATAGCCCGCGCGGGCCATGATGTGCGCGCCCAGCAAGTCAGCGTCCCGCTCGGCGTCGCGGGAGTATTTCAGCAGGATCGAGCTGATCCCCAACCCGATGCCCAGTTGCGTCAGTTGGCCCCACAGCGACCCCTTGCGATCCAGCGCGGCCGCAGCCAGTGCGGCGGGCAACTGGATAAGATTCGCTTTGGAAAGCTGGCTGGTGCCGTGTCTCAGGGCCACGTGCGCGATCTCGTGGGCCATGACCCCGGCGACCTGGGCTTCGTTGTCGGCGGCGGCCAGCAACCCGGTGTGCAGATAGGTCGGGCCGCCCGGCAGGGCGAAGGCGTTGATGGTATTATCGTGG
>JBMFPL010000089.1:0-10752 GCA_049969115.1 Bryobacteraceae bacterium
AAAAGTATCTTTTCTGCGCGAAGGCCGCGATCTCGACAGGCGCGCTGGACCGCGCACAAAGTCCTCGAGGAGCCCACATGAACCACGATCGCAGAACCTTCCTCAGCGGCGCGGCGGCTGTGGCCGCGCCTCTGTTCGTCCCGCGTAGCGCTTTCGGCGCCAATGACCGGCTGGCCTACGGCGTTATCGGCACGGGCGGCCGCGGGCGTTACCTGAACCGCGTCTTCCAGAAGCTGGGCGCGCAGTGCGTCGCCCTGTGCGATGTCTACGAGCCCAACCTGCAACAGGCGCAGAAGGATTCGCCCGGGGCCAAAACCTACGTGGATCACCATGACCTGCTCGCGCAGCCCGGGGTGGATTTCGTCGTGGTGGCCACCCCCGATCACTGGCACTGCCCCCACCTGCTGGACTCGCTGGCGGCGGGCAAGGACGTGTACCTGGAAAAGCCCATGTCCTACTCGCTGGAGGAAAGCAAGCGCATGATCGAAGCCACCAGGCGCGCCAAACGCGTGGTGCAGATCGGCATGCAGCGGCGTAGCGCCCCGGTGATCGCGCAAGCCGAAAAAGTTATCGCCGATGGTGCCCTGGGCAAGATCTCCATGGTTAAGCCCATGTGGAACTGGAATACGGCGCGCCCGCTCAACAACTCGCCCCTGCCCGGCAAGCTCGACTGGCAGCGCTTCCTGGGCAAGGCGCCCAAGCGCCCGCTGGAGCCGATGCGCTTTCGCTCCTGGCGTTGCTTCTGGGATTACTCGGGCGGGCACATGACGGACCAGGGAACCCACCTCATGGACTGCGTGCTGCGCTTCACGCGCTGCCAGCCCCCGCGCTCGGCCGTCTGCTGGGGCGAGGTGGTGAAGATGACCGGCGCCGAGTGCCCGGAGGTCTTCTGCGCGGTCTTCGAATTCCCCGGGTGGGTGTGTACCTGGACGCTGAATTACTGCAACTCCTACGAAAACGGCTGGTCCATCACCTTCATGGGCGACCAGGGCACGCTGATTCTCGACGAGGCCGGATTCCGGCTCTACAAGGAGCCTTGGGCCAAACCCGAGAATCGCAGGCCAGTCATGGAGGTGCGCGAGGGCGTGCCCATCGAGGCGCACGTGCAGAACTTCCTCGACTGCATCAAGAGCCGGCAGGACCCCACCTGCCCGGTGGAGGTGGGCGCGGCGGCCGTCGCCGGGCCGCACCTGGCCAACATCGCCTATCGCAAGGGGCGCAGGGCCCGTTTGAGCTCGGACGGCTTCAAGGCCATCGTTTGAGCGGGGAGGCTGCGCTCATCGTAGCATCCCCTTGACCACGACGTCCACCGCCTCGTCCTCGGAAAGGCCGCGCGCCATCAAGGTCTCGATTTGCTTCTTGTCCACGCTACCGATGGCCGCCTCGTGGGTGAGCTTGGCGCGCTGGTCATTGACCTGAAGCTTGGGAACGGCGCTGGCGCGGGCCTCGGGCCCGGTTAGGATTTCAACACAATCCACGTGGCCGCGCGCGAAGGGCGCATTGCCCACCACCTCACCGACGACCTCGCTGGTCGCCTGCCCCGAGACCACGATCCGCGTCTTGGCCAGCCCGCGCGCGTTCTCGCCGTTCAGAAGGATCGTCTCCTTGACTACGATGCTGTCGCGCCCCTTGCCGTAGACTTTGGCGTCGAGCTCGCAGACGGCGTCGCGGGCCAGCTCGGCCACGTAGTCGAACCTGACCACGCCCGCCGCCCCTTCCACCAGCTTGAACGTGCTGCGGTACAAGCCGCCTTCTTCCACCGCGATGTGCGCCACGGGCAGCACTTCCACACCGCCTTCGGGCCCGTGGTAATGCGTTTCCGAATATTCCATATGCGCGCCTTTGCCCACGCGGATGCGGGCCTGCATCAGGTGGCGGACGCGCTCGGCGTTGGGGAACGCGCAGTGCGCAATGAAGGTGACCTTCGCCCCGTCGCCTATATCGAACTCGGAGATGATCTCCTGCATGCCCTCCTTGGGCAGCACGCCGAAGCAGAGATGAATCGGAGCAGCGACCTGGACGCCCGGCGCCACGACGATGCGCGCCGTTGCGCCGGTCGGCGTCTCCTCGCCGTCGATCCGCACGCCCTCCACGCCGCGACGACGCAAGATGCGGTTGTGGCTCACCGCCAGTCCCGCGAAACGGTTATGGAGCAACAGGGCCGGCGGTGCGCCGGTCGTTTCCATGGCCTGCGAGAGGCCCTCCAGCTCGGTCGTGGTTTCAAGCACCGGCCACCTCCTGCTCCTCCTCGACCTGCGGCTCGTTGACGTGCAGGCATTCCACGCAATGGTTGCGGTAGAAGCGCGCTATGGCCGCCGGATCGCCTGTCTTCAGGATCGTCCCGCCGCATAGCGACGACGCGCGGTCCGCCACCGCCGCCACGTGCTCGTGGTGCGTGATCAGCAGCACCGCGGCGCCATTGCGCGAAAGCGTCCGGATGACGTCCACGATGTTTTCGATCGCCAGCGGGTCGATGCCGGAATCCGGCTCGTCCAGGATGGCCAGCCTGGGCTTCATGGCCAGAACCGAGGCCAGCTCCACCCGGCGACGCTCGCCGCCGCTGAGCGTAGCATCGACTGCGCGCCGCAAGTATTTCTCGGGCGTCAAGCCGACCTTGGCCAGGCATTCCCGCGGGCTGAGGTCGCCATTGCGCCCGTGCCTGCGCGCCAACTCGAGATACTCGGCTACCGTCAGGCCCTCGAAACGCGCCGGCTCCTGCCAGGCCAGCGTGATGCCGCGGCGCGCCCGCTCCCAGACCGGAAGATCCGTAATGTCCTCCCCGTCAAACAGGATGCGGCCCGCCGTCGGCTTGTAACCGCTGAGGCCCATGATCACCGCCGCCAGCGTGGATTTGCCCGTTCCGTTGGCCCCCAGAATGCTGTGGATCTCCCGGTCACGGACGTGAAGGTTGAGGTCGCGGAGGATGGTTTTGCCCCCGACGGCGAGTTCGACCTTTTCCAGTCTCAACATGGCACTCCTTGCGGTGGGCCGATACAGGCCGTGCAGCTTTCATTATTGCGCACAGCCGCCCCCCCCGGGGTCGCGAGCGGCTGGCGGAGAAGATCAGTTGGATATTGACATGCCTGGGATCATATGCGAATATGAATATATGAGGCAACATTTATGGGCCTAGACAGATTCTTCAAAGCCTGCGCCGACCAGTCACGGCTCCGAATCCTCAACCTCCTGCTCGATCACCCACATTGCGTCTGCGAGCTTCAGCAAGTGCTGGGCCTTCCCCAAGCTTTGCTGTCCCGCCATCTCGCCTACCTCCGGGCGGCTGGTCTGGTCCGGGACAAGCGCGTAGGGTCGAGGGTTCAGTACTTGCTGGCGACCGATCACCCGCTGGTCGAAATCTTCATGCCCTGCCTGCGGCAGGCCTTGCTCGAGGAGGAGATTTACCGCGAAGATCTGCGCCGGCACGCGGAACTGGGCCAGTCCTGCTGCACCGTGACACCGCGCCCGGCTGCTGCCGCTGCCAATGAGTTCCGGGGAGGCCAACAAACGCCATGAAAATCAAAGTTCTGATGTGCAACTGCAAGGGCCTGTGCGATTCCTTCAAGGACACCGACTTCAACACCCTTCCCTTCCAGGTGGAAAGCGAACTGGAAGTCAGCTACGTCGCGCTGCACCCGCAAACCTGCGGCCAGGGCGGCAACGAGTTTCTGGCCGACATCATGCGCAGCTCTGACAGCGGGACCTACGTCATCAGCGCGGCCTGCGCTCCGAACGCCCAGGACAAGCTGTTTCGCAAGCTCATGCGGCAGACAGGCTTCCCGCCGGAGCGCTTCATCCCCGTGGACATCCGCATGACCAACAACGAGGGCGTACTGGAGCGGATCCGCGAGGCGGTCGGCAGAATAGTTCAGAAGGAAGATGCCAGCCGGCATGCCGCCGAGGAGGAGCCGGCGACCACCTGCTCGTGCTCGCAGATTCCGCCTGAGGCGCAGTGAACGGGGGAACCCATGGACGCCAAAAAGCTGAAAGTGCCGCGCGAGAAAATCCCCTGGTTCCCGACCATCAACTACGACGCCTGCATTCACGACCGCGAGTGCATCGAGTTTTGCAAGAACGACGTTTTCGACTGGGATGAGGTTCTCGGCGTGCCCATCGTGAGCCGGCCCTACAACTGCGTGGTTGGCTGCGACGCCTGCGCCAGGATCTGTCCCGCCGAGGCGATCAGCTTCCCCTCTCCGGAAGAGTTCCGGGCTACGATGCGGAAGTTGATTGCCGAGGCCAACCGTCAGGCCGCGCAGCCCGAACCCGCGGCCGCTGAGAACCGCTGAAAAGCCCGGTCAATTCAGAGCCTCTTTCGCTTACAAAAGGAGGAATTTCGAGCCATGAAGATTCGTCCCAAGACGCAGTGCGGTTGTGGAAGCGTAGCGCCGTACGTCGTGCTGAGCTGCTCCGGCGTCGCCGACACGGCCGAGATCGGCGATCGCGCGGCCCGGCTGTTGAACCGGGAGGGCGTGGCCCGCATGTCCTGCCTGGCGGGCATCGGGGGCAATGTCCAGTTAATCGTGGACAACGTCAAGAAGGCGCTGCTGTTGCTGGCCATTGACGGTTGCGATTCCGATTGCGCCAGGAAGGTCCTGGAGCGGGCGGGCTTCGAGGATTTCATTCACCTGCGCGTAACCGATCTGGGCATGGTCAAGGGCGAAACGCCGGTCACCGAGGAGCGCATCCGCCAGGTGGCCGACAAAGCAGCCGAACTGCTTGGGGTCGAAGTAGCCTGAAGCGGGCCGGCAAGCCCGGTGCTCTTCGGGAGGGGGCAAAGCCTGGATGTGGATCGTAAAGCTAGCGCTGCGCCGTCCGTATACCGTCGTCGTGGCGGCCATGCTGCTTGCCGTGCTCGGCGTCATCGCCGTCCAGCGCACGCCCACAGACATCCTGCCGGAGATCAACATACCGGTGGTAAGCGCCATCTGGCAGTACCGCGGGCTTTCCGCGGACGAGATGGAAAAGCGCATTACGGTCCTGTCGGAGCGGGCCTACACGACCACGGTCAGCGATATCGAGCACATGGAATCGCAATCGCTGACCGGTCTGGGCGTGATCAAGGTCTTCTTCCATCCCGGTACGCCTGTGGAAGCGGCCGTTGCGCAGACGACGGCCATCTCGCAGACGGTGACCCGGCAAATGCCCCCAGGGACGACTCCGCCGCTGATCATCCGCTTCAATGCCTCTACCGTACCGATCTTGCAGCTCGGCTTAGGGGGCCGGGGACTGTCGGAGCAGGCGCTCTACGATATCGGTGCCAATTTTCTGAGGACCCAGTTGGCCACCGTGCAAAAAGCCTCCGTGCTAATGCCGGCTGGCGGACGCGCCCGCCAGATCATGGTGCATCTGGATCCCGACGCGCTGTACGCGCGCGGCGTCTCGCCGGCCGAAGTCGCGAACGCCATCCTTACCCAAGCGCCCATCCTTCCCACCGGCTTCGCCAAGATCGGCTGGCAGGAGTACAGCGTGCGGCTGAACAACAGCCCGGACGTGGTCGAGGAACTCAACAACGTGGCGGTGCGGCAGCAGGGGCCAGCGACAATTTATGTCCGCGACGTAGCGCAGGTGCGTGACGGCGGCGCGGTTCAGACCAACGTCGTGCGGCAGGACGGGCGGCGCGGCGCGCTGCTTTCCATTTTGAAAACCGGCTCAGCCTCGACTCTGGAGATCGTCGCGAAAGTCAAGCGCGAGTTGCCGTGGATCCTCTCGAGGGTCCCGCCCGAGCTTGATGTACGGCTGCTGCTGGACCAGTCCCTGTTCGTGCGAGCTTCCATCCGGGCGGTGCTTTACGAAGGCCTGCTAGCCGCCCTGCTGGTCTCGCTGATGATCCTGCTGTTTTTGTGAAGCTGGCGCAGCACGCTCATCGTATGCACTTCGATTCCGCTCTCGATTCTGGTCTCGCCTGTGTTGCTTTACCTGACAGGGCAGACCCTTAACGTGATGACGCTGGGCGGGCTCGCGCTGGCGATGGGAATCTTGGTGGACGAGGCGGTAGTGGCGGTTGAGAACATTCATCGGCACCTGGCGGAGGGCAAGAGCATGATCCGCAGCATGCTGGACGGAGCGGGCGAAATAGCGGTGCCCGCTCTGGTGCCCGCACTGTCCATCTCGATTGTTTTCGTACCGGTGGTCCTTTTGCGTGGCGCCGCCAAGCACCTTTTCCAGCCACTGGCCATGGCCGTGGTTTTCGCGATAATGGCCTCTTACTTTTGACCGCGGACCCTGGTTTCCACGATGGCCTGGTACCTGTTGAAGCTGGAGTTGCGCCATCACCAGACAGACCAGTAAGCAGAACATCGCAGCTTACTTGCCAGCGCAGCGCAAGCTTTCCAGGTGGGCTTCCAGCGCCTGCGCCAGGGCTATGCTAAGGGACTGACGTGGTCACTGGGGCATGGCCGCACCGTGTTGGCGGCCTACACCTTGTTGGTGGCTTTTTCGGCAGCGCTGGCCCCGGCCCTGGGCCAGGACTTCTTCCCGCGGGTGGATGCCGGCCAGTTGCGCCTGCACGTGCGGGCCCCGGTGGAAACGCGGCTGGAAAGCACCGAGCAGCTTTTCGCGCAGGTGGAACAGCGCATCCGGGAGATCATCCCGCCGGAAAAGCTGGAGACCATCCTGGACAACATCGGCCTGCCCGTGCTACCTATCAACATGGCTTACACGGACTTGGCCACGATCGGGTCTTCCGACGGCGAGATCCTGATCTGGCTTTCCAAGGCCCGCCGGCACGGCGAGACCTGGGAATACGCTCGTCGGTTGCGGGAGGAGTTGCCGCGAAGCTTCCCGCTGATGACTTTCTTTTTCCGCTCGCCCGACATGGTCAGCCAGATCCTGAACTTCGGCATCCCGGCGCCCTTTGACATCCAAGTGATCGGGCGCAACCTCACGGCAAACCACCGCATCGCGCGAGAAATCGAACGCCGGTTGCGGCGCGTGCCGGGAGCGGTTGACGTCCGGCTGCACCAAATACTGGATGCCCCTGAGCTGCGGGTGAACGTGGACCGCACGCGCGCCAGCCAGATGGGATTGACCCACAGGGAGGTGGCCAGCAGCGTTCTGGTGTCGCTGAGTTCCAGCGGCCAGGTCTCGCCGAACTACTGGCTCCACCCGGCCACCGGGGTCAGCTACCTCATCGCAGTGCAAACGCCGGAGCATCGGGTGGACTCGCTGGAAGCCCTGCGCGCCACACCCTTAGGGGCAAGCCGGGGGAGGCCCCCGCAACTGCTAGGAAACGTGGTGGAGGTTGAGCGGGGCGTTACCGCACAAGCCATCAGTCACTACAACGTCCAGCCCGTGCTCGATATCTACGCCGACGTCCAGGATCGCGATTTGGGCAGCGTGGCGCGCGAGGTGGACCGGATCGTTAGCGAAATGCAACCCAAGCTCCCTCGCGGCAGCTTCCTGCAAATCCGCGGGCAGGTCCAGACCATGCGTGATTCCTTCCGCGACCTCGCTGGGGGGCTGGTGCTGGCGGTGCTGCTGGTCTACCTGGTCATGGTAGTCAACTTCCAGAGCTGGCTCGACCCTTTCATCATCCTGCTTGCTCTGCCGGGAGCCCTCAGCGGAGTCGTCTGGGCGCTGTACGTGACGCAGACCACCGTTAACGTACCCTCTTTGATGGGCACCATTATGTGCGTCGGAGTGGCCACGGCGAACAGCATCCTGCTGGTCACTTTCGCCAATCAGCGGCGAGCCCAAGGCGCGGGAGCCGCGGAAGCGGCCCTTGAGGCCGGGCTGACGCGCTTGCGACCGGTGCTGATGACTGCACTGGCCATGATCCTGGGCATGCTGCCAACGTCTCTAGGACTGGGCGAAGGTGGCGAACAGAACGCGCCCATCGGGCGAGCAGTGATAGGCGGGCTGACCGTAGCCACATTCGCCACGCTTTTCTTCGTCCCGGTGGCTTACAGTTACTTCCGCGGCTGGCAACGGCCCGCCATGCGGGAGCAAGATTGGGAGCTGCTGGAATGAGCTCGACGACTCATGAACCCCTGTCTGCACAGCCAGCAACCGGCGGTGCCCGGCGCGGCCAGCGCTTGCGGGCGGCCGTGGTATTGATCGCTCTTGCGCTGCTGATGGCGGACCTGTTTGCGCTCGGATAGGGGCCGCGCCAGGCGCGTGCTCGCCGGCTGGCCGCCGCCCTGGAGCAACAGCGGGAAGCTCTTCCGATCGCGGCAGTGGCCCGGCTTCAACCGGCCCCTGCCACCGTGGAGCTAAGCTTACCGGGCAACGTTCAGGCGATTATCGAGACGCCGATATACGCCCGTGCCGACGGCTATGTTCGGCGTCGGCTTGCGGACATCGGCGACCGGGTGCGCCCCGGCCAACTGCTGGCGGAAATCGAATCGCCGGAGTTGGACGAGCAGATCCGGGAGGCGGAAGCCAATCTGCGCCGCGCTCGATCGAGCCTCGAACAGAGCCGAGCCGCGCTTCAGCAGGCGCGAGCGCAGATGGAACTGGCCAAGGTCACCGCGCAACGCTGGCAGACTCTGGTGGCCAAGGGTGTGCTCCCAAGGCAGGAAGGCGACGAAAAGCAGGCCGCCTACCTGGCTCGCCAGGCCGATGTGGCGGCCGCGGAAGCCGCAGTGCATGCAGCCGAGCAGGCGGTGGCCGCCAGTGAGTCCAACCTTCAACGCTTGCTCGAGCTGCGCAGCTTGCGGCAAGTGCGGGCGCCGTTTGCGGGCGTCATCACGGCCAGGAACGTAGACGTGGGGGCCCTGGTTACGGTGGGAAGCAGCTCGGCGGTGCGTGAAATGTTCCGCCTGGCACAGATTCACGTCTTGCGGGTTCAGGTGATGATTCCGCAGAGCGAAGCGCCGCTGATCCGCGTGGGGCTGCCATGCGAGCTTCATGTCGAGGAGCTGGGCGAGCGGCGTGTGCCGGGTGTGGTGAAGCGCACCGCCAACGCCCTGGACCCCGCGTCGCGGACCTTGTTGACCGAGGTGCAAGTTGAGAATGCCGATGGCCGGCTCCTGCCGGGAATGTACGCGACGGTGCATTTCCGTCTCCAGCGTCCGCGCCCGCCCTTGCTGATCCCATCCAGCGCCTGCCGGAACACGGAAAAAGGGCCCGTGGTGGCGGTGGTGCAGCCCGATGCCACGGTGCGCGTGGCCTCGGTGCGTCTGGGGCGTGACTACGGAACACAACTGGAAGTGCTCAGTGGGCTGCAGGCCGGCCAGTGGGTGATCACCAATATGAGCGACGAGATCCGACCGGGCGTGAAGGTGCGTATCGTCTCGCCGCCGAAAGAGCGCTCCGTCAAGCCAGGGGATGGGTCATGAGAGGCCTCTTGGCGCTGGCTGCCCTCACCGCAGCGCTGTGCGGGCAAACCTTCGAGGACCGGCGTCCGCTGAGCTCGCTGGCGCGAGGTAACCTCGTGTACCTGTCGTTGCAGGATGCCATCGCCCTAGCGCCGGAGGACAATCTGGACGTGGAGTTGCAACGCTTTGGCCCCGCGATCGCACAGACAGAGCTCAAGCGAGCGCGCGCCGGCGCAACGTTGCGGGGTATTCCCTTGACCGTGAGAGAAGGGCCGCGCAGCGCCGGGTTCGGGGATCCCGCAGCCACACCGAGCCTGGGCGCGGAATCAAACCTCTCCGTTGCCGGGGCGACGCCGATCAGCGTGGGAAGGTTGCCTCCGTCGCTGGATCCCGCGCTAACGGGCAACTTGCGCCGGAGCCACCAATCCGCGCCGCAACTGAACTCCTTCATGGCGGGAACCAGCGCCTTGATCTCCGACACTGGCGCGGGCGCCGCCGGCCTTCAGTGGGGATTTCTCACCGGCGGGGAGCTGAGCCTAGGCTGGGAACTTTCGCGCCAGAGCATCAATCACCGCCGCTATGACCTGAACCCCTACAATGCTTCCAGTTTCGGGCTCACCCTGACGCAGCCCTTGCTGCGCGGCTTTGGCCGGGCGCTGAACTCCCGATTCATCCGTGTGGCGCGCACCAATCGGCAGGTCTCCGAGCTGGTCTTCGAGCAGCAACTCATCAATACCGTCTCCGCTGTGATCCGGCTTTACTGGGACTTGGTGAGCATGGGCGAGGAAGTGCGGGTGCGCCGTCAAGTCCTGGAGCGCGCTGAACGGTTGCTGGCCGACAATCAGGCTCAGGTGGAAGCCGGAACCCGCGCGCCGATAGAAGTCGTGCGTGCGCAGCCGGAAGTAGCGCGAAGCCGGCGCGATCTGGCGGGGGCGGAAGCCGTTCTCAGGCAGCAAGAAAACATTCTCAGATTACCTTTCGCGCAAGACGCTGGACAGCCCGGAGCTGGCGCCGTTGCGAATTATTCCCACCGAGCCGATGCCCGTGGATCCGGCCGAAAGCCTGCCACCGGCGGAAACCCTGGTGGAGAAGGCCCTGCGCTCCCGGCCCGATCTCGCGCTGGCGCGTCTGCAATTGGAGAACTCGCGCGTCCTTCTCGAGGGCAGTCGCAACGCCTTAAAACCGTCTTTGGATCTGGTGGTCAGCGCACGGAACAACGGCCTGGCCGGCGATGTGAATCCTCTCACATTGCCCGGCGCAGGCTCGCATTTGCCCCTCGACATCCTAGTACTACTGAGTCATAAACGTCTCGTCCCACAAAATGGGCAGCAGGGAAGCTGCCTCGCCAGTGCTCTAGCGATCCCCTCCCGCAGGGTCGCAATCGAATGCGGATCCATTCGTCGCCCGCACGCCTGCGCCGCCCCGGGGCCGGTATCCTTTCGGCTGTGGCGGCAGGGTGAGATCGAGCTCTCCAGCACGCGCCGAGGGGGAAATT
>JBMFPL010000090.1:0-10749 GCA_049969115.1 Bryobacteraceae bacterium
GTGACTCCGCTGTCGCTCGGCATCGAGACGCTGGGTGGGATCCACACCGTCCTGATCCCGCGCAACACCACCATCCCCACCCGCAAGAGCGAGATCTTCTCCACCGCCACCGACAACCAAACCTCGGTCGAGATCAAGGTGTACCAGGGCGAGCGACCCATGGCAGCCGACAACCGGTTGCTGGGTGTCTTCCAGTTGGTCGGCATCCCGCCCGCTCCGCGTGGCGTTCCGCAGATCGAGGTGACCTTCGACATTGACGCCAACGGCATCCTGAGCGTGTCGGCGCGGGACCGGGCCACGGGCAACGAGCAGAAGATCACCATCACCACCTCTTCGGGCCTGACTAAGGAGGAGGTCGAGCGCATGGCCCGCGAGGCCGAGCTGCACGCGGCCGAGGACCGGCGCCGGCGCGAGGAGGCGGAAGCGCGCAACCGGGCCGACGCCATGGTTTACAACATCGAGAAGATGCTGCGCGAGCACCGCTCGAAGATCTCCGACGCCGACGCCCGGGAGATCGAAGCGGCCCTGGAAGAGACCAAGAAGGCCATACAGCAGGGTGGCATTGACCGCATCAATGCTGCCACGGACCGGCTGACCCGCGCCAGCCACAGGCTGGCGGAGGCCATGTACCGCGCTGCGGGCCAGCCTGGGGCCACGCCCGGCGGCGACGGCGCTCGCGCCCAAGCTGAAGCCCGGAAGGACAACGTGGTGGACGCCGAGTTCGTGGATGTAGACGACAAGGACAAGCGCTGACAGGGTGGCGGGCGCGGCGCCGAAGCCGCGCCTTCGCCGGTTATCAGCCCAGCAGCACTGGACTAGCCCGATCATGCCTGCGGCAACGCACGATTACTATGAAACCCTCGGCGTGCCCCGGAACGCCTCGCAGGAGGACATCCGCAAGGCCTACCGCCGCTTGGCGCGCAAGTACCACCCGGACGTCAACCCGGGCGACAAGTCGGCCGAGGAAATGTTCAAGCGGATCCAGGAGGCCTACGAGGTCCTCAGCGACCCCAAAAAGCGCCAGATGTACGACCAGTACGGCTTCTATTCCGAAAGCGGCTTCCCTGGCGGCGGGGCGGAGACGCGTTACGGGCCGGGCATGGGCTTCGGCGGCTTCGATTTCGGCGATTTCTTCTCCCGCAGCGGCACGGGCGAACGGCGCACCGGCTTCAATTTCGGTGACATTTTCGAGCAGTTCTTTGGACGTACGCGCGCCCAGCCTCAGCCCGAGAAGGGCACCGATCTGGAATACGCCCTGAACATTGATTTCTGGCAGGCGATCCGGGGCACTCAGGTGACGCTCAACGTCACGCGGCAGGATGTGTGTTCGGCTTGCGGCGGCTCGGGCAGCGCCGGCGGGCAGCTAGCGGTTTGTCCCGAGTGCCACGGCGCGGGCCACGTCACCCAGATGATGGGGGCCATGCGCTTCACCATCACCTGCCCGCGGTGCGGCGGCACGGGCAAGCTGCGCAACGCCTGCCCGGTCTGCCATGGCGAAGGGAGAGTGCTCCGCAACGAGATGGTCGAGGTGCGCATCCCGCCCGGGGTTTCCACGGGGACGCGCCTCCGCGTGCCCGGCAAGGGCAATGCCGGAACTCTGGGGGCGCCGCCGGGTGACCTTTACATCACTGTGCGCGTCGAACCCCACCCCTTCTTCGAGCGCCAAGGCGACGACATCCACATTCGGGTGCCCATCACGGTTACCGAGGCTTGCCTGGGCGCCAAGATCGAAGTTCCCACCATTGACGGGCGGGCCTTGTTGAAGATCCCGCCGGGCACGCAGAGTGGCCAGAAGTTCCGCATGCGCGAGAAGGGCGTGTTCAACTCGCGCAAGAACACGCGCGGCGATCAGATTGTCGAGGTCTACGTGCAGCCGCCCAAGGTGCGTGACGAGCGCACCAAGGAGCTGCTGCGTGAGCTTGCCCAACTCAATCCCGAGGATCCGCGCGCATCCATCTGGAGTCAGGTGTGAGCCATGCCGGAGAAGCGAGCCAAAGCAGCCTACATGATCTCGGCGGTGGCCAGGCAGTACAACATTCACCCGCAGACACTGCGCTTGTACGAGCGCGAGGGCCTGCTCAAGCCCTCTCGCAGCGAGGGCAACACGCGCCTTTACACCGACGAGGACCTAGAACGGCTGGAGCTTATCCTCAAGCTCACGCGCGAGCTGGGCGTCAACCTGGCGGGGGTGGAGATCATCCTGAACATGCGCGAGAAGATGATCGAGATGCAGCGCCAGATGGAAGAGTTCATCCGCTCACTGAACGAGGAGCTGGCGGAGCGTTTCCGCGAGATGGCGCGCCAGCCCAAGACCTCGCTCATCCCGGTCGTCAACCTCTCGCCTGCTCCCGCGCGCCAGTACCGTTCGCAGACCCGCAAGGCCGCCGCCGCAGAAACCTCAACTTCCTCGCGGCCCTGAGCCTTCTCCGCTCTCAGGGTCGTTCGCAGCGGATACGATTGGTCTTGGGCCGGTGGGGATCGGCGCGCTTCTCTGTGAAGATGTGGATGACCTCCCAGCCGCGCTCGGCCAGCGCATCGGCCACGCGCCGGCGGTGGCACTGGAACCACTTGATTTCGGCGCACATGAAGGCTGTTGGCCGCTCGCGCGCCAGCCGCTCCAGTTCGGCGAGGCCACGCGCGAACTCCTCGGTCGCCATGTGCGCCAGGTAGCCGCCGCTGCGGTAGCCGCCCAGCTCGACCAGCCACCGGTATTCGATCCCCGCTGCGGGCAGCGCGGCTTCCAGTTGCTCGCGGTTGAATTGCGGATTGTGGCGGCTGGCGGGGAAATGGCGGATGTCCACTACCCTCTGGATGCCGTAGTGCCGGAGCACCGCCACCAGCTCTTCGAGCTTGCGGGTGGAATGGCCGATGCTGTAGATGCGCGGCCCCGGCGGGCTTGGGGCGGGAAACAACTGTTGCTGGACGGCCTGCTCCACCCGTTCATAATCAGCCTAGCGCGACTGGCCGCCGGGACGTTACTTTTTCACGTAGGGCTCGGTTGCCGGGGTCCCGTCTGGGTTGCTGTAGTGCGCCAGCACGCCGGCCGCGCCCTGGAGAGCGGACAACGCGACGCTCACCCAGATCTTGCCTTTGGCCGGCACCAAATCCTGCGTGAAATTAAGCGCCTGCCCGGCGAGCGCCAGGATCTGAAGGATCGTGTTCACGGAGACTTTCATCGCTAACCTCGCTATCTGCTGAATCCTGGGCGAGGGATCGCCCAGCGCTTCGAGTGTGATGGCGAGGCTCGCGACGCGGGACGGTGAAAGTGCCGCAAGTCAAGGCGGCAGTTCCACTTTTTCCGCCCCCGTCCACGTGAATGATTGCCCTTTGGGTGGCTTGGGAGCCTGCCGTGCGCCCTCCTGACAGAGGACGGAAGCCGATTTCCGGCAGCCCGACAATAGGGGTATGGTCCACGCTGCAACTCGCGCGGCCCCGAGGCCGCCAGGACTCTTTGGTGCCGCTTCCCTGACGCGGCTTGCGTGCCTGTCGCTGGCCGTAGCCTGGCTCGCAGGCGCGCAGGATCTCGGTCAGTTGCGCCGCGATTTCAAGGATCCGCCGCCGTCCGCGCGCCCTCAGACGCGTTGGTGGTGGATGGGCAATTGCCTGGGGCCCCGGGACATCGACTTCCAGCTCGATCAGATGCGCGCGGCGGGCATCGCCGGCGTGGAAATCATTTCCATGCCGCCCGTCTATGAACGCGGCAACGTGGAATTCCTCTCGGAGGAGTATTTCGCCCGCCTGCGCCATGCCGTGGCCGCAGCCAGGCAGCGCGGGATGGAGGTCTCGCTGAACTTCGGCGGGCCGGGGTGGATCTGGGGCGGCCCATGGGTTCCCAGGAAGGACCGCAACAAGAACATGGTGGCCACCGCCATGGAACTGCGAGGGCCGCGCCTCTACGATGGCGAACTGCCGCTCGATGCCGTTCAGAACCCGCGCAACCCGATGGAGCCCTTCCAGCGTGTGCGGCCCGAGGACCGGCTCCTGGCGGTGGTGGCGGGGCGCGTGGAAGATCTCCGCTTGCGCGAGTCGTCCTTGCATGAACTGACTGCCCTGGTCCGCAGCCACCGCATCCGCTGGCGCGTGCCTCCAGGCCGCTGGCGGCTGATGGCCTTCTGGCAAGTGCTCAACGAGACCGCCGGTCCCACCGTGGACCATCTCAGCAAGGCCGCCATGCAGCGCTACTGCGATTACCTCGGTGGCAAATTCGAGACCGCCCTGGGCGAGGAACTGGGGCGCACGGTCACTACCCTGTTCATGGACAGCTTCGAAGTGCCAGTGTTCCGCAACGGCCTGTACTGGAGCGAAGGCTTCCTCGCTGAGTTCCGCAAGCGGAAAGGCTACGACCTCACCCGCTACCTGCCCGCCCTCTGGTGGGAAGTGGACGACCTTTCACCCAAGATCCGCTACGACGTCAACCAGTTCCTTCACCAGATGGGCATGGAGGCTTTCTTCGATACTTTTGTGGGCTGGGCTGAGCGCCACAACCTGAAGACGCGCATCCAGCCTTACGGCTTCGTCACCGACATCCTCGAAGGCGCCGGGCGGGCCCACGTACCCGAGATGGAAATCACGGCGGGCGAAAAGGACGCCGTCCCTTGGTTCGACACGCGCATCGGTCCCCGCGTTTACACCGCCAGCGGCGCCCACCATTACGGCCGCCTGATCATCAGCGTCGAAGCCTACACCTACCTGCACTGGGAGCAGGGCCGCGATACGCTCGAGGAACTGAAAATCGCCTCCGACGTTTTCCTGCGCAGCGGCGCCAACCTTTTCTTCAATCACGGCTACACGGGTACGCCCGAGCTGGAGTTCGTGCCCACGCGCCGCTTCGGCGCCGAGATGCTCATCAGCCATGTCAACGTGTGGTGGCCTTACTACCGGCGCCTCAGCGATTACGTGGCCCGCGGCTGCGTCATGATGCGTTACGGCCGTCCGGTGGCCGGCATCGCCGTTTACTCGCCGCTGGCCAACCAGTGGACCAGGGACGTGCTCAACGCCAGGCGGTGGACGCGCGATTTCGATTGGGGTGATCTGGGCAAGCTCCTGCTGGCCAACGGGTGGGACTTCGACCTGATCAACGACGACGTGCTCCAGCGCCACGCCCGCTTCGATGGCCAGGCCATCCGCGTGCGCGCTCTCGAGTACCGGGCCCTGATTCTCCCCAACATCGAAGCCCTGCCCCTGGAAAGCATGGAGCGCATCGAGCAGTACGCCCGCGGGGGAGGCGTGGTGATCGCGCTCGAGCGCATCCCGGGAGCTTCCACCGGCCTGGCCAACTGGGCCGAGCGTGACGCCCGGGTGCGCTCGATCGCCTCGAGGATGTTCGCCCGGCAACGCTACGGCGCTGGCTACACCTACCTGCTCGACAAGGTGATGTACCGCCGCGACGTGCTGGACTGGAAGGCCAGCGTCTTCGATCCCTTCCTGAAAGTCTTGCGGGTGCGCGTCCCGCCCGACGTCACGCGCGACTTCGTGCGCGAGGACATCCGCGAAAACACGGCCCTGCTGTTCGCCCACCGGCGGGGGCCGGAGGCGGAAGTTTACTTTCTCACCAACCTACAGGACCGTCCCCTGGCCACGCGTTTGACCTTCCGGGTGGCAGGCCGTCAGCCTTACTTCTGGGATCCGCTCGATGGCGAGATCCACCCCGCGGGCGAGTTCGAGAGCCTGCCCGAAGTTACTAAGTTGCCGGTGCGGCTGGGGCCCTATGGTTCGATTTTCGTGGTCTTTGCGGGCCAGTCCGAGCCGGGGCATATAACTTCCAGCAACTTCGACGAAGTAACTTCGCCGCAAGAGGCCCTGGCGGGGCAGAACGGGAAATACTATGCAGACGCCCGAACTTACCGCGTGGAGGGCCTCCCCGCCGCTTTCCAGATCGGGGGTCCCTGGGAAATCGAGATCGGCGACGTGCGTAAGCAGGTGCTGCGCCTGGAATCGTGGACTGAAGACCCGGCCACGCGGCATTTCAGCGGGACCGCGACGTACCGGGCGCGGTTCGAGCTGCCGCCCTCTTACCTCGCCCCCGGCCTGCGTATCCGCTTGACCCTGGGCGACGTGGGCAACGTGGGCGAGGTGGAGCTGAACGGGCGGCCCGCGGGCGTGATCTGGATCCGCGGGCAGGCGCTCGAGGTGGCCCACCTGCTGAAGCCGGGAACCAACGTTCTGACGGTGAAGGTGACCAACACGCTCATCAACCGTGTGGCAGGCTGGAAGAGCGAGCCGCC
The DNA here is from genome assembly GCA_049969115.1 of Bryobacteraceae bacterium. Classification (GTDB taxonomy): domain Bacteria; phylum Acidobacteriota; class Terriglobia; order Bryobacterales; family Bryobacteraceae; genus DTHT01. The sequence continues at coordinate 6,225 of JBMFPL010000090.1, forward strand.
GCTGCCGCCGGACCTCGCCGCCATTTACGGCCGCGGGGTGCGGGAAGGCTGGCAGGGCGCGCGCAACGTCTACGGCTTCGAGCCCCTGCCGCGCTCGGGCCTGCTCGGCCCGGTGGTGTTGAAGCCTTACCGGGTGGTCCGGCTCGAGGGCAGGGGGAGCTGAGGTTTGTCCGCTCGCTTCAGCGCGGTTTGCCCACCAGGATCAGGCGAAGATCCATCACGTTGGTGTTGGTGGGACCGGTCTTGATCAGATCGCCGAGCGGCTCGAAGAAGCGGTAGGAGTCGTTTTCGGCGAGCACCTTGCGGGCGTCGAGGCCGATCCGCTCCGCGCGGGCGAGGGTGGCCCCGTCGGCGATGGCACCTGCGGCATCGGTAGGGCCGTCGGTCCCATCCGTGCCGCCGCTCAGAACCACCACGCGCGGGAGGCCCGCCAGCTCGATCGCGGCCGCCAGCACGAACTCCTGATTGCGCCCGCCCAGGCCGCCGCCGCGCACAGTCACGGTGGTTTCCCCGCCCGAGATGAGGCACACGGGTGGCTTGGCCGGGCGTCCCGAGGCCAGGATCTCGCGTGCGATGGCCGCGTGCACGCGTGCCACCTCGCGCGTCTCGCCCTCGATCATGGTGGAGAGCACCAGAGGCTTGAAGCCCATCGCACGCGCGGCGGCTGCGGCCGCGTCCACCGCCGAGCGGTTGCTGCCCACCACCAGGTTCTGCGTGCGCTCGAAGGCTGGGTCGCCGGCTTTGGGCGTCTCCGGAATTTCGCCTGCGGCGCCGCGCTCCAACCGTTGCCGCACCGCGGCCGGCACGCGCTCCCGCAGACCGTACCTGTCCAGCACGCTCAGTGCTTGCTGGAAGGTGGAGGCGTCGGGCGCGGTGGGGCCGGAGCCGATCACGTCGAGCTGGTCGCCGATGACGTCGGAGAGCAGCAGCGAGAGAACGCGCGCGGGGAAAGCCAGGCGCGCCAGTTGACCGCCCTTGATCTCGGAGATGTGCTTGCGAACGGCGTTGATCTCGTGGATGGTGGCGCCGCAGGCAAGAAGCAGGCGCGTGACCTGTTGCTTTTCCTCCAGGGTGACGGGCGGCGCCGGCGCCGGCATCAGAGCCGAGGCCCCGCCCGAGATGAGGCAGATCACGAGATCGTCCTCGCCCGCCTGACGGGCGAGTTCCATGATGCGGCGCGCTCCCGCCACACCCCTGGCGTCGGGCACCGGGTGGCCGCACTCGTTCAGCTCAACCCGGCGCAGGCGGGCTGTATGGCCGTACTTGACGTTGAGCAGGCCGCGCTGGATTCTGCGGCCGAGCAGGCGCTCGACAACCGTCGCCATGAAGGCGGAAGCCTTGCCCGCGCCTACTACATAAATGTTACGAATTGTTTCCATTGGGTAGCGCTGCCGCCCTGCAACCAGGCTCTTGCCTTCCAGCCGCAGATGCCGCAGCACGGCTTCGCGCGAATCCGCCGCCCGCACGCCCCGCAGGAAGATCACCTGCGCTTGCCGCCGCAGATCCTGTTCCGGCTGCGGCCCCGCCGTAGCTGTCCTGCGCTGCGCCATGTTCAGATGGTCAGAAGATGGGGAGTTGGAGGATGGCCTCCACCACCGGTCCGGGATCGTCCCCGGTGACCTCCACGCGGAAATCGGCGCGGGCGTAGCTGGAGCGCCGGGCCTCGTAAAGCTGCACGAACTTCTCCGGGTCGCGCGCCAGCGGGCGGTTGGTGTCCTGCTCCACCCGCTTGCGGGCCAGCTCGAGCGGGCAGTCCAGCCAGATGCTGATGCCGTTTTCCTCGATCAGGGTGTAGTTGTCCGGCTGGGCGAACGCGCCCCCGCCTAAGGCCATCACGGTGGGTTCGCCGCGCTGGATGGCGCGCACCCGCCGCCGCAGCGCCTCGCGCTCCAGTTGGCGGAAATGCTCCTCGCCATAACGGTCGAAGATCTCGGCGATCTTCATGCGCTGCTCGGCCTCGATCTCCTCGTCCAAGTCCACGAAGTTCCAGCCCAGCCGGTCCGCCAACAGCCTCCCCACCGTGCTTTTCCCAGTACCCATGAAGCCCACCAGATAGATGCCGGGGGTGCGGGCCAACCTGACGATCATCGCGCTTGCTCCGCACTCGCCTGCCGCGCCAGCCGGATCATGGGGCGCTCGAGAAGCCGCGGGGCCACGCGGGCCAGCGCGACCAGCAGCCAGCCGATGCGCGGCACCACGATGGTGCGCGCCTCGCGCTCGACGCCGCGCACGATGGCCTCGGCGCACTGCTCGGCCGTGATGCCGGCCCAGCTTCTGTCCGTCACGGCTGGCGGCGGCTGCCCGGCCAGCGCGTTGCGAGTGAAGCCCGTGGTGACGTGGCCGGGACAGACCGTCAGCACGCGGATCCCCGTGCCGGCCAATTCCATGCGCAGGCCATCGCTCAAGGCGTTCAGCGCATACTTGCTCGCGCAGTAGAGCGTCAGCCAGGGGAAAGTCACCTTGCCGGCGATGGAGCTGACGTTGACGATCATGCCCCCTCCTTGGCCCAGCATGGCCGGCACGGCTTTCTGGATCAGATCCAGAGCGGCGAAGAAGTTCAGCTCGAACAGATCGCGCACCAGCTCGGGCAACGTCTGCCAGGAGGGCGTGTAGAGACCAGCGCCTGCGTTGTTGACCAGGATGTCCAGACGCCCGTAGCGCTCCAGCGTGCGCTCGATGACGCGCCGTCGCGCCTCCCCATCGCGCAGATCGGCGGTCGTGATCAGCGCATCCGCCCCGCCCACCGCTTCCAGTTTCTCGCGGGAACGCGCCGCCAGCGAAAGCAGCGCGCCCCGGCGCCGAAACGCGTGGGCGCAAGCTGCGCCGATCCCTTCCGATGCCCCCGTGATCAGGACGACCTTTCCTTCGCAGCGCATGGCGGCTCGCTGGCGCCCGGCGCGCACCCTGCCGGCGGCGGCCAAGAAGCCATAATGGTATCATGTGGGCGGAGCGCCAGTCGGAGGTTGCCTGCGGCCAGACGCTGCTCATTGACGCCGACGACACGCTCTGGGAGAACAATATCTACTTCGAGCAGGTCTTCGAGGAATTCGTCCGCCTGCTCGATCACCCCACGCTCGCCGCGCACGAAATTCGCGCGGTGCTGGACGAGATCGAACTGGCGAACCGGGCCACGCAAGGCTACGGCGCCCTCAGTTTCGCGCGCAACCTTCGCCAGTGCTGGGAGCGCATCCAGGGAAGCCCGCCAGGGCCGGCTGCGGATCGCGCTATCGAGCTCATGACCTGGCGGCTTCTCAATCACCCCATCGAGCTGCTGCCCGGCGTTCCCGAAACCCTGCCTTACCTGGCCTCGCGCCACACCCTGATTCTGTTCACGAAGGGGCATCCCGACGAGCAGGGCCGCAAAGTCGAACGGTCTGGGCTGGGCAAGTATTTTCATCGCACCACGGTGGTGCGGGAGAAGGATGCCGGAACCTACCGCTGTTTGGTGGGCGAGCTGGGGCTGGAGCCGCGGCAGGTCTGGATGGTGGGCAACTCGCCGCGCTCCGACGTCAACCCGGCTCTCGAGGCCGGGCTGAACGCGGTCTACATCCCGCACCCCCGCACCTGGTCACTCGAGCAAGAGCCGATCCGCAACGGACGCGGACGGCTGTTGGTGCTGGAGAGCTTCGCCGAACTGCGCCGGCATTTTTGAGCGGCTGCCCTCACAGCCACTTCTCCAGCCAGGCGAAGGCCTCTTCCTGCATTTCGGGATTGAACGAGTGGGGCACGTCGTGGAAGCTGCCTCGAAAGCGCTCCCGCAGCCCCGCCTTGGCGTAGATCTTTTCCAGCTTCTCCACCGCGCCTTTCATCGCAGCCATGGAGAACAGGCTGTCGCGAGCGCATTGTTGCACCAGCAGGGCGCCGGGGGCAGTGAGAGCCGCGGCATCGGGCAGGTCCAACCATCGGTACAGGCCCGGCACGTACACCATCCAGGTGTGGTTGCGCAGGTGGTTGCGCAGCAATTCGCCGAACAACGGCATCCAGCCGGTGACGCAGGCGGCCTTGATGCGCGGGTCGGCGGCAATGAGCATGGCGCTGCGGATTCCACCCAGCGACAGGCCCAGGCACCCGAGCCGCTTGGGATCCACTTCCGGGCGGCTCGCCAGGTAATCGAGGCTGCGCATGTCGTCCCAGACGAGAATCCCGGGCCAGGTAGCGCCGGCAGCGAAGATGGTCTTGGCAGTGAGGTGCTCGTAGCGGGCGGCGAGGCTGTCAATGGCTGCGATCCATTCGGCGCTGCCCGGCTTCAGATCGGCCAACTTGCGGAGCGCCTCGCGCATCTCGCCCGGCGCGGTCTTGGGATCGATCTCCTCGGGACGGAAGCGCCGCTCGCCGAAGTAAAAGGCGTCAATGACGAGCACAGCGAAGCCGCGGCGGACCAGGGCTTCGGCCCAGGGGCGCCCATAGGCGCGCTTGCGGAACTCCAGCAGGGGCGGCGGATCGTCAGGTTTGCTCAAAACCTTCTCGTGCCCCCAGACGTAGCGCCCGCTGTGGCAGTGCAACGCCAGCACGCCGGGCAAGCGCC